>JAGVLZ010000342.1 GCA_020054055.1 Phycisphaerales bacterium | reverse complement strand
CGTCGCCCACCGCGCCGCCCGCGCCTCGGAGATCAGCGCCGCCGCTTCGCCCCCCGCGCTCGCGATCAGGTCGTTGATCTTCTGCTCCTGCACCGTCGTCTGCTCCGCGGCGGCCTTCGCGTTCTTCATCCGTTCCCACTCGTCGAGTTCGACCACGATCGACTTCGCGCGATCGACCTCCCCCACCACCCCCGCGAGCGTGCGGATCGCATCCGCCTCGGCCTTTTCGATCTCCGTCAATCGCTTCTGGTCCGCCTCGACCACGTCCTCGAACGCGGGAGCGACGGACTTCTCCGGGTGCGCCCCCGCCACCCCCGCGAAGATGACCTCGACCCCCGCGTCCACCGCGTCGAACTGCGATTGCAGCAGCCCGCGGACCTGCTCGTTCATCAGCCGACGGCCGCTCCCCAGCACCTCGTCCACGCTCAGCGTCGCGACGTAGCGCATCACCTGGCTCGACGCGAGCGCGGTCAGGTAGTTCACGCGCAACTCATCTTCTTTACCGCTCGGCCCGTCCTGCGCCAGCAACTTGTACTTCTTCAGGTCGTGCACGATGTAGTGCACCGGCACCTCGATCGCCGCGAGGTTCAGATCGCCTGAGGTGGCGCTCCCGCCCGCCGGCGGCTGCACCAGCATGAACACCTCGTTCAGCGTGTGCTCATTCGTCCACAGGATCGGCTTGTCCGCGTCCGGCGGCGGAGTCCCGACCTGGAGCGCGTTCACCGCCTCCGCACGGAACCGTTCCACGCGCACGAAGGGCCAAGGCAGGTCGATCACCAGCCCCGGCCCGACTTCGCCGATCAGTTGGCCGTTGCGCAGAAGTAACCCGCGCTCGTGCGGCCGAATGATCGTGAAGATCGACATCGTCCACAGGATCAGCGCCCCGAGGATGACCAGGGCCGCCACCGACCGCGCCAGCAACTGATAGAACCACGTCGAACTGACGTTGAACCCGAACTGATAGTTGACCGCCTCGCTCACCGACTCCGCCAGACGATCCGGGGCCGCGAGGAACGCGAGCACGCGCGAATCGAACGCCGGCCTCTGATACTCCCCCGCCGCCCTCGGCCGGTAGAGATTCAGGATCAGGTTCATCACCATCTCGGCGCCGAGCGCCACCATCATCACCGCGAGCGCGGGGGCGAGGTACCGCAGCACCACCTCGTTCTTCGCGCTCACCGCAAAGAAATGCCCGAGGGCAAGCGCCGCGCCGATCAGCGCCGAGGCAACCGCCGAGGCAGACCCCGCGTGCAAGAGCGACCAGACCCTTTGTTTCGCCATCCCAGCGACGAACCGCGCGAAGATGAACCCGATCACCGCCGTCCCGACACCGAGCGAGATCGCCCACCCGGCCTGGGATGGCGCATCGAACGCCGCGTCCTCCCGAACCTGCCAGCGAGTCAAAAGAAACCGGAACGCGCCGACCAGCAGGAACCCGAGCGCCACCATCAGGCTGACGGAGGGGAGGAACCATTTGTGCATCCATGCGAGGCGCGCCGCCTGCGCCCGCGAATCTCCTCCCGCTTCATCAAAGACCGTCGACGCTGCGGCGGTGGACGAGGCGTAGGCCTCGTTCTCCATCGCCTCGTTCCGCTCCATCCGGTGCTGGTGGAAGACCAGCGCCAGAGCCGCCCAGATCGGCAGCCCGAGGAGCATCGCGTAGGCCCCGGTCTGCGCCGCCGAGTCAGCGCCGAGGATGCCGTAAATCAACACAATGACGGCCAGCACCGACTGGATCGCCAGGCCGATGAGGCTCACCGTCGTCGCTCGCTTGTAGGAAAGATGGTCGGCTGTCATTGCCTTTTGTCGCTGATTCCGAGGAAATCGTGGGTTCGGACCTCCGATCCCGCGCCGGGGCACGTTCCCGACTCCACATCCGATCCGGCCCGAACCGCCATTGTCCCGAAGGGCCCCCCACCTGTCCACTGTCGGGCGGGCGTACTCCCTGTACGATCACCCAGCCGAGTTGTTCCAACCGACTCGATCGCTTCCTGACTTGCAACTCCCATCGGCTCCGGGCCGTACATCCCGGCTCACAGGGTTACCCGATGTTCGGCCAGATCTCCGCCATCGCACGCAACACCTTCCTCGAAGCCGTCAGGCAGCCCATCTATTTCATCCTTTTGCTGGTCGGCGGCGGGCTCCAGGTCGTGAACACACTCCTCTCCGCCTTCACCATGGGCTTCACCGAGGAGACCGAGGTCTTCGGCGACGACAAGATGCTCTTCGACATGGGCCTCGCCACCGTCGTCGTCTGCTGCATGTTGCTCGCCGCCTTCATCGCCACCAGCGTCCTCTCGCGCGAGATCGAGAACAAGACGGCCCTGACCGTCATCTCCAAGCCCGTCGGCCGACCCATGTTCGTCATCGGGAAATACCTGGGCGTCTCGGCCGCCATCCTCGTCGCCGCCGTCATCCTCACCACCTTCTTCTTCTTCGCCATCCGCCACCGAGTGATGTCCACCGCCCGGGACACCATCGACGGCCCGGTCGTCCTCTTCTCCTTGCTCGCCGTTCTGCTCTCCGTCGGCCTGGGCGTCTGGGGCAACTACTTCTACAACTGGGTCTTCTCCTCCACCGCCGTCTTCACCATGCTCCCCGCGACGGTCATCGCCTACGCCGTCACCCTCTGCATCAACAAGTCGTGGTCGTTCCAATCCATCGCGACCGACATCAAGCCGCAGGTCATGCTCGCCTCGGCGTGCGCGGTCATCGCCATCATGGTCCTCACCGCCATCGCCGTCGCCGCCTCCACGCGCCTGGGCCAGGTCATGACCATCGTCGTCTGCTGCGGCGTGTTCATGCTGGGCCTCCTCTCCAACCACCTGATCGGGCGCTACGCATTCATCAACAAGCAGGTCGCCATCGTGGGCACCGTCGAAAACCCCGACAACCTCACACTCGCCCGAGCGGGCGAAACGCTCAAGATCAAACTCAAAGGCCCCGCGAAAGTCGAACTCCGACCCGGCATGTCCCTCTACTTCGGCCCCGATCCCAACGGCCTCGCCCTCGCTGTCCCCGCTCATCCGCGCTTCACCGCCGATTTCACGGACTCCAACGAGGTCCGAGGCCCGGCCGCACAACCCGCCCTCATCCTGCAATCCGCCGACGCCGACAACAACATCGTCCTCCTCAACACCGGCAACCTGGCCGTTGAGCGCGTCCCCCGCGAAGGCGACTTCCTCTTCGATAAGCCGACGGAATCACGCTGGCCCGCGCGGCTCGCGTGGTCCGTGGTCCCAAACCTTCAAGTTTTCTGGCTTGTCGACGCCGTCACGCAGGGGCACAAAATCCCGGGCCGCTACGTCGCCCTCGTCGCGGCCTACGGCGGAACCCAGGTCCTCGCCTTCCTCAGCATCGCGGTCCTGATGTTCCAAAAACGCGACGTCGGCTGATCGTGTGGCATGCTTCTGCTTTGAGAAGCATGTCGAGGCCTGGTATCCAGCGCCGTCCCCTACACGTTGAAATACTTCGCCTCCGGATGATGCACCACGATCGCGCTCGTGCTCTGCTCCGGGTCGATCTGCCAGTTCTCCGTCAACGTGCAACCGATGCGCTCGGGGTCGAGGAGACGGAAGAGTTTTTCCTGATCGCTCATGTCCGGGCACGCCGGATAGCCGAACGAGTACCGCGACCCGCGGTACTTCTGCGTGAAGAGTTCCTTGATCCGCGGCGAGTCCTCTCCCCCGATCCCCAGTTCCTGGCGGATGCGCTTGTGCCACATCTCCGCCAGCGCCTCGGCGCACTCGACGCCGAAGCCGTGGAGGTAAAGATACTCCTTGTACTCGTTCGCCTTGAAGAGCGCCTGCGTCCGCTTCGAGACCACATCCCCCATCGTCACGCAGTGCATCGCCACCACATCCCTCGCGCCATCGGCCAGCGGCCTGAAGAAATCCGAGATGCATAAACGCTGCCGCTCCGCCTGCCTCGGGAACGAGAAGCGCTCGACCTCCTTCGCTTGATCCTTCGGGTCGAACACCACCAGGTCATCGCCGTCCGAGTTGCAGGGAAAGTAGCCATAGACCACCGACGCGCGCAGGACCTTCTCCCGTTTGCACTGCTCCGCGAGCCGACGAAAGATCTCCGCGCACTCCCCGGCCGTCTGCTCCGCGAACTCCTCGTCGCTCATCGCCCCCTTCTTGAACTGCCACTGCCCGCGATACAGCGCCACGCGATTGACGAACGGATACACCTGATCGAGCGCGATCCCCTCCGCGACGCGCGTCCCCCAGAAGGGCGGCTGCGGGACCTCGACATCGGCCCGCACCTTCGAGCGCACCCGCTCCTTCACTCCAACTGAATCGCCTCCCGCTCGTGCCGCCTCCCGCTCCTCGAACCGCCGGTTCTTATCCGTCGAAACACTCAGCCCCTCGAACTTCGCCTCCGCGGCCGCGCGCTTCGTCGTCCGCTCCGTGATTTCCCTTTCGATCGTGCCGAGTGACTTCCCAGCGACGTGGTCCATGAAGCGAAGCCCCTCGAAAGCGTCGCGCCCGTAGTACGTCCCGGGGTAGGACCGGCGCAAGTCCTCCTCCGCGTACTGACGCGTCAGCGCCGCTCCCCCCAGAATCACCGGCACTTTCAGCCCCTTGACCGTCATCTCATCCAGGTTGTCCTTCATCACCCCCACCGATTTCACCAGCAAGCCCGACAGACCGATCGCGTCCGCCTTGTGCTCCTCATACGCCTTCAAGATCGCGTTCAACGGCTGCTTGATCCCCAGATTCACCACCTCGTACCCGTTGTTGCTCAGGATGATGTCCACCAGGTTCTTGCCGATGTCGTGAACGTCCCCTTGCACCGTCGCCAGCACCATCAGCCCCTTGCGCTGGCCCGCGACCTTCTCCATGTGCGGCTCAAGATGAGCGACCGCCTTCTTCATCGTCTCAGCGCTCTGCAGGACGAAGGGCAACTGCATCTCACCCGAACCAAACAGGTCGCCGACCACCTTCATCCCCGCCAGCAGGTGATCGTTGATGATCTCCAGCGGCTTGTACTTCGTCATCGCCTCGTTCAGGCTGTCCCCCAGCCCGCGGACCTCGCCGTCGATGATGTGACGCTGCAACCTCTCTTCCAGCGGCAGGTCCGCCAGCGTGAGTTTCTTCTTCGTGCTGACCCCGCCCCCCTCTTCCTCCGGGAAGAGGTCGATGAACACCGTCAGCGGATCGAACCCCGCATCGTCGGCCCCGTTCGTCCCCGCCGCGCGACGCCGGTCGTAGATCAAATCCAGCGCCGCGTTCCACCGCGCATCCTCGATATCCTTCCGCGGCAGGATCTTCGTGAAGTGGACGATCGCCCCGGTCAGCCCCGCCGCCAGGCATTCGTGCAGGAACACCGAGTTCAGCACCACCCGGCACGCGGGCTTCAACCCGAACGACACGTTCGAGAGCCCGATCATTGTCCCGCACTCAGGGAGTTCCTTCGAGATCCGCCTGATTCCTTCGACCGTTTCGAGCGCCAGCCGCCGATCCGCCTCCACCCCCGTTGTCACCGGCAGCACCAGCGGATCGAACAGAATGTCGTGCGCGGGAATCCCGTACTTCTTCACCGCCAGATCATGGATCCGATGCGCGATGGCGAACTTCCGCTCCGCCGTCTTGCCCATCGCCTCGATCGGGTCCTCATCGATGGTCCCCGCGACCACCGCCGCGCCGTACGTCCGCGCGAGTTGGCAGATGTGCGCCAGTTTCTCCTCGCCGTCCTCCAGGTTCATCGAGTTGATGATGCACTTGCCGGGGGCGTGCTTCAGCCCCGCCTCGATCACGTCCAACTGCGTGCTGTCGATCATCAGTGGGGCGTTGACTTGTCGCGCGAAGCGCTTCACCACCTCGGTCATGTCGCGCACGCCGTCGCGTCCGACGTAGTCCACGCACACATCCAGCACATGCGACCCGTCGCGCAGGAGTTCCTTCCCCATCGAGACGAGGCCGTCCCAATCGTCCTTCGCCAGCAGGTTCTTGAACTGGCGCGAGCCGTTCGTGTTCGTCCGCTCGCCCACGATCAGGAACGAGTTGTCCTGCCGGAACTCTGCCGTCGAGTAGAGCGACGAGCACCCCGCCGGCGGCACGCTCACCGTCCGCTTCGTGGGCGAGCGCCCCGCCATCGCCTTCACCAACTCGCCGATGTGCTCGGGAGTCGTCCCGCAGCACCCGCCCACGATGCTCACGCCGTCGCGCTCCACGAACCGCACCATGTGCTCCACAAACGGCAGGGGCTTCAGCGGGTAATCAGGCTTTCCATCCAGCAAAACAGGCAAACCAGCGTTCGGCATCACCGATATCTGCTTCGCCCAGTGCCGACTGAGCCACGACACATGCTCCGACATCTCCACCGGCCCCGTCGCGCAGTTCAACCCCAGCGACAGGATCGGATAGTTCCGCAGCGCCTCCGCCGCCGCCGCGACTTCCGTCCCCACCAGCATCGTCCCCGTCGTCTCGATGGTCACCGAGCACATGATCGGCACGTCGTCCGTCGTCTTGCCGCGCTCCCCCAGCGCCTTCAGGCAAGCGTTGATCGCGCACTTCACCTGAAGTATGTCCTGCGACGTCTCGGTGATCAGAACATCCGCACCTCCGTCGATCAGCCCGCGCGCCTGCTCGGCGTAGGACTCCAGCATCTCGTCCCACGTCGTGTGCCCCAGCGTCAGCAGTTTCGTCCCCGGCCCCATCGACCCGGCCACGAACCGCGGCTTGTCCTTCGTCGAGTACTTGTCGCACGCCGCACGCGCCACCTCCGCCGCCATCTTGTTCAGAGCGTATGTCTGCTCAACGAGATCAAACTCCGCGAAGACGAGTTTGTTCGCCCCGAACGTATCCGTCTCAACAATGTCCGCGCCGACCGCCAGGTACGCCTCGTGGATCCCGCCTATGACGTCCGGGCGCGTCTGCACCAGGATCTCGGTGCAGTTCTCCTTGTCGAGGTAATCGCGGTGCAGGTCGCAGTGGCACTTGTGGATCATCGTCCCCATCGCGCCGTCGCAGACGAGGATGCGCCGGGCAAGTTGTTCGAGAAATCGCGACGCCATGAGGTCAGGCTCCAAAATCCCCAGTCTCAACAGTATATCCGTTTATCCGGATAAAGAGAAGAACACTCCCGCCCGGTGAAATCGCCCCCAATCAGCCCCCAATCATCGGTTTTTCCCACAGAAGCCGCCACTGAGTGAATCCTCGCACGAAGTGGCGGATCGTGCTCGCTGCACTACCCTGACATCCGCCCCATCACCACGGAGTCGATGAATGTCCGAGAACGCAATTGTCATCGAAGGCGTCACCAAACGATTCCGCGACAAGACCGCCGTCGATCGTCTCGACCTCATCGTCCCGACCGGCTCCCTCTGCGGCTTCCTCGGCCCGAACGGCGCGGGGAAGACCACCACCATCCGCATGGTCATGTCGATCTTCTTCCCCGACGAGGGGAACATCCGCGTCCTGGGCAAGGCCTCCGCCATCGAGAGCAAGGACCGCATCGGCTACCTCCCCGAAGAACGCGGCGTCTACCGCAAAGCCAAAGTCGCCGAGTTCCTGACCTACATCGCCAGACTGAAAGGCGTCAGCGGCCATGGTCTCCAGAGCAAAATCGACGACTGGCTCGAACGCGTCGCCCTCCCCGGCGTGCGAAAAACACGCTGCGAGGAACTCTCGAAGGGGATGCAGCAGAAGGTCCAGTTTCTCGCCGCCATCATCAACGACCCGGACCTCATCATCCTCGACGAGCCCTTCAGCGGCCTCGACCCGGTCAACTCGCGCCTCATGCGCCACCTCATCGAAGAGATGCACCGCGCGGGCAAGACCATCATCTTCAGCACCCACGTCCTGCACTCCGCCGAGCAACTCTGCTCGCGCATCTTCATGATCGACAAGGGCCGCAAGATCCTCGACGGCTCGATGGACGAGATCCGCGCCCAGTTCAACCCCAAAACCATCGTCGTCGAACCCCACGAAGGTGATGGGCAATGGACCGATTCGCTCCGGCGTCTGCCGGGGGTCTCAAACGTGATGCACTCGGGCGAACGCGGCACCTACGAGGTCTCGCTCGACGCCGACGCAGACCCCCGCGCCGTCATGGGCCACGTCCTGAAAGACATGTCCGTCCGCCGCATCGAACTCCGCCGCGCAACGCTTGAAGATGTCTTCGTTCACCTGGTCGAGCCGGGCGAAGCCGAGGACGTCCTCCGATCGATGCTCGGCTCGGGCGGCGACCAACGCGCCGTCAACGCCGATGCCTGAACTCCTGCACCCGTGAGAAACACAATGAATCGAATCCTCACCGCCGCCATACGCGAGTTCAAGTCCACCGCACTCACCAAAGCGTTCCTCTTCGGCGGGATCATCTTCCCCATCCTCATCTGGGGACTCATGATCTTCGTCACCTCGATCAAGTTCGAGAAGCCGCCCGTCGAGGGGACCTTCGCCGTCATCGACCGCACCAACGGGGGCAAGATCGGCGCACAACTCTCGACCTACTTCGACCCCGCCGAGCAGCAGAAGCGCCTCGACCGGATGAAAGCCCAACTCGAAATGGCTCGTGCCATGCTCGAACAATCGGGCCAGCCCACCGACCAGTTCGACAAGGGAGTCGAACTCCAGCAGCAGTTCCTGGGCGAGAGCAAGGACAACAAAGTCATCGTCGAAGTCCTCCCCGAGGGCGCCACGGAAGATTCCGAGCGCCCGCGCCTCAATGCGGGCGAGATCATCGCCCTCGCGGTCATCGATGAAAAGACGATGGCCCTCTCCCCCGCCGCCCTCCGACTCGACGTGGGCGACCGCGATGAAAACGAGGACGCACGCGACAAAATGAAGAAGTTCCTCGAAGAAGGCCCGGGCTCCTACGCCTTCTACCACGGAACGCGCCTCCGCCCCGACCACGGCCGCCAACTCAAAACCGCCGTCGAGCAGATGGTCCGCGACGAGCGCTTCCGCCGCGCCAACATCGAGCCCAGTATGGCCATCGCCCTCTCGCGCCTCCCGGTTCAGGCGCGGTCCATCGTCATCACCCCGGAGGGCGAGAAGAAATCGAACGACGCCCTCACCCTCATGCTCCCGCTCATCTTCATGATGCTCATCTTCATCTCCTCGATGACCGGCGGTCAGTACCTGATGATGGGCACCCTCGAAGAAAAGTCCTCGCGCGTGATGGAGGTCATCCTGTCGGCCATCTCGCCCCGTGAACTCCTGATCGCCAAACTCGTCGGCCAGGGGCTCGTGGGCCTCTCCGTCCTCGCCATCTACGGTTTGCTCGGCCTGGGCATCGCCAGCAAGTTCGGCGCCGCCGCGCAGATCCCCATGTCCATTCTCCCCTGGGCCGTCCTCTACTTCATCATGGCCTACACCCTCATCGGCTCGATGATGCTCGCGGTCGGGTCGGCCGTCACCGAGATCCGCGAGGCCCAGGCACTCTACACACCCATCACCATCGTCATCATCCTCCCCATGCTCCTCATGGTCCCCATCATGCAGAACCCGGGAGGGATCGTCGCCCGCGTCTTCTCTTACTTCCCCTTCACCACCCCCTACGTCATGGTCATGCGCCTCGCGCAACCATCGCACGTCGTCCCCCTCTGGGAACTCATCGCCACCTCCATCGTCGGCATCCTCGGCGTGCTCATCATGGTCTGGATCGCCGCGAAGATCTTCCGCGTCGGCGTCCTCATGTACGGCAAGCCGCCGAGCCTGATGG
Source organism: Phycisphaerales bacterium (assembly GCA_020054055.1). GTDB lineage: Bacteria > Planctomycetota > Phycisphaerae > Phycisphaerales > UBA1924 > JAEUIV01. Next base: position 2,545 of record JAGVLZ010000342.1, on the reverse strand, counting down.
AACTCATCAAATGGGTCCGCCTCGCCTGAATCACACCGCGTCCTCCCCCGGTCTTATTCCGGGGGCGGGGGAGGTGTCACGAGTCTTCGAGTGACGGAGGGGGCGACTCCGAACCCCGCTTCACTCGCGCCACGCGGAGCGCTCTCGCCCTTCACGCTCGGGATGAGCGACGCGAATCCCGTGGTCGCCGCGCAAGACGCCCCGTTACAATCGCGCCATGCAATGGTGGCAAGCAATCATTCTGGGCCTCGTCGAGGGAATCACTGAGTATCTGCCTGTTTCATCGACGGGGCATCTCATCATTGCCGGTTCCCTCCTGGGATTGGATCGTGATCCGAACACAAAGCACGCCGTCGATGCATTCAACATCGTCATCCAGGGCGGCGCGATCCTCGCCGTCGCGGGGCTCTACTGGCCGCGCATCACCTCCATGCTCCGCGGAATACTGGGACGCGATGCCACAGGCACGCGCCTCGCCATCAACCTCTTCATCGCCTTTCTCCCCGCCGCGATCCTCGGCCCGCTCCTCGACGATGTCATCGAAGCCCGACTCTTCCGGCCGTGGCCCGTCCTCCTCGCCCTCCTCCTCGGCGGAATCTGGATGATCTGGATCGATCGCTGGCGACGGCGCAACGAATCCCTCGGCGAGTCCCCCTCGCTCATCCCGGGCGGCTCATCCATCGACCGCATGACCCCCGTCCAAGCCCTTGGAATAGGCCTTTTTCAATGCATCGCCATGTGGCCCGGCACCTCGCGCTCCATGATGACCATCGCCGGCGGAACCATGCTCGGCCTGAAACCAAAGCAGGCCGCCGAGTTCTCATTCTTGCTGGGATTGCCAACTCTCGGCGCGGCGTGCCTCTACAGACTTGCCAAGAACCTCGAGCACGCCGCCGACACGGACACGCCGAACCTCTTTCAAACGCTCGGCGTGCCCAACGTCCTCATCGGCATCGCCGTCGCCACCCTCTCCGCCGCGTTCGCGATCAAATGGCTCGTCAACTTCCTCAACAAACACGGCCTGACGGCCTTCGGCCTCTACCGAATCGCGCTCTTCCTGATCCTGGGCACGATGATTCTCTCAGGCCTAGCCAATCTCACCCCGCCTGACGAACCGTTCGATGCCGATCACAGCCATAGCCCTGCGCCGGGCGGCGGCGCACCGAACCTTGTCCAGTGAAGCAATCGGAAGCGCCGGGCGCGTTGCGAGCGCCGACTAGGCCTCGTCATGGACCGTCGGCCTCTCGGCACGCGCTTACTCAACGATCCCTTCCACCCGCATGGCATCGGGCACTCCGTCTTGCCCAATTTCGAGGGTGAACCCGCCGATCCGGCTGGACCCGGAGAATCGGCCGCGACAGATCGTCGATGGGCTGCACGGGCGCGAATCGGTGACGAGGTGGCGCGTGCTTTCCTACGAAACGGATCGGACGCGCGTGGAGTTCTCGCCGATCACCGGGCGCGCGCACCGGTTGCGCGTTCACGCGGCGACGAGCATCGCCCGCGGCGGGATCGGCCATTGCATCGTGGGCGATGTGCTCGATAGCAACGGGTACCGGCGTGCGGGGGAGGTCGGACGGCTGGTTCCCGGTGGGCGGATGATGTTGCACGCGTCGTTTCTGGCGTTCAACGATCCGGGGACGGGGGAGCGGGTGGAGGCGGGGAGCCCGAGCCCATTCTGACAGCGCGGGCCCGCCGGTTCATGCGGACCCCAGAGAGCCTCCGGGCGGGAGCATCCGCCCCTTCGCTTGAAGACTCGCTCAGAGGCGGCTTCCCTTGCGCCCGGGATCACGCGGAGACGGTTTTCGGGGACCGAACTCGCCGATACTCAACTCGCTATGCGGCACGCTACCCTTCAGCCGCGCCAACCAAAGCCGAAAGCCATGTCCACCTCCTACCCCCTCAACAAGATCAAGGTCGTCCTGCTCGAGAACGTTCACCCGTTCGCGGTGGAGACGCTCGAGGCGCAGGGCTTTACGGTCGAGCAGCACAAGAAGGCGCTCTCCGGGCGCGACCTTGAAGAGGCCGCGGCCGACGCATCGCTCCTGGGCATCCGCTCCAAGACGCGCCTGACGGCGGAGTTCTTTGAGAAGGCGCCGCGCCTCTGGGCCGTGGGGTGCTTCTGCATCGGGACGAATCAGGTGGAACTCGCGGCGGCGGCGGATCGGGGGGTCGCGGTCTTCAATGCACCCTTCTCGAACACGCGCTCGGTCGCGGAGGTGACGATCGCGGAGCTCATCGCCCTCAACCGCGGCCTGTTTGCGCGTTCGTCTCAGATGCACCGTGGCGAATGGGTGAAATCGGCGTCGGGGTTCCACGAGGTGCGGGGGCGGACGCTCGGCCTCATCGGGTATGGGCGCATCGGCTCGCAGGTCAGCGTGCTCGCCGAGTCGCTTGGCGTGCGCGTGATCTACTTTGACATCGCCGATCGACTCCCGCTCGGGAACGCGTCGGCCGTTAAGAAACTGGAAGACTTGCTGGCGGCGGCCGATGTCGTCTCGCTGCACGTCCCCAGCACCACCCAGACGCGCGGGATGATCGGCCG
>JAGVLZ010000236.1 GCA_020054055.1 Phycisphaerales bacterium | reverse complement strand
GAATGCCGACGTGATGCGATGCGAGGCCTGTCCCGGCGACGGCGCGGAGCGTTTCGACCGCCGCGGAAGCATCGGTGTTCATCGCTCGGCATGACCCGTCGTCGTTCACCACGATGGTGTTCGCCGCGCCGCACCGCGCCGCGAGCGGGTCGATGGTCCATCGGCGGGCAGTGTCCTCATGCGCGAATCGCACGAGGTGTTCCTTGTGCGGCAGGGTGACGCTCGCGCCGCGGAAATCGAGCGGCTTGAAATCGAGGAGCGCGTGCAGCGTCGCCTTGAAATGCTCCCACTCGGGCGGGATCGGCAACGGCAGGTACACGCCGTCGAACCCGATCGCCTCGAGCCCGGCGTTGTGCAGGTGGGGTGAGCGCGATTGGGCGACGGGCCATCCGATGACGCCATAGACGCGCGTCGCGGGTGTAACCTCGCGGAAGCGGTATCGGGTCAGGAGTTCGGCGATGGCGGGCTGGCCCGGCGCCGTCGTCGTCGTGTCTTGGAGCGATGCGAAGGTCAGGAACCCGCCGAACTTCGGCGCGAGAATGCGCGAGATGAGGCCGAACTCGCCCATGCAGAGCGCGATCGTCGGTCGGCTCCGGTGCTGGAGAATCTCGAAGGCCTCGATGTTGTCCCTCAGCGAGCGGGCGCGCCAGGCGATCTTGTTGACGCGCGCGGCGGGGGCCGCGTCCATATCGGCGATGAGGCGCGTCAGGTTTGCCGGGCGTTCCTTGAAGTCGTGCGCACTGAGAATCAGCGACGTGGCGAGGTCGCGCTGCCGCTGATCGTGGTCGATGGCGAGGCCGATCTTCTGCCGCAGATTCGCCGATCGCTGGTAGGTGGCGAGTTCGGCGTCGATGTAGCGGGGGGGATGTTTGGGGCTGAGCCGAGTGCCGGAGGCCGTGCCCAGGTGCTCCCAGAGCGCGACGCGCCCCGCATCGTCGCCGTCGTAGTCGCCCCCTTCGCTCGCGGCGCGACAGGTGATGATGCACGGAAGGGGCGATTCATCGACGAGGCGCACGATCGCGGCCAGCCCCTCTTCGTCACCCTCTCCCGAGAAAAGTTGATCCACCCGGAACTCGACGAGGTCCGCCCCGGCGAGTTTGGCCGACCGCGCCCACGCGAGCGCGACGTGGACATCGTGGACCATCATGGGCACGCAGAGGAGGGTCACACTTTCAGTGTATGGGGAGCGCCAAACGAGCCCCGCGCACAAGCAAGGGGGCTTCGTCCTGTTTGACCGGGCTATCATTCGTGAATGAACGCCCAGTCGATCAAAGAGGCCGTCGATGTCCGCCCGTTCCGACAGTTCGTGCTGCGGACGGGGGACGGCCGGGAGTACCTGGTCAAGAGCCCGGAGATGATCTACTTCATCCCCGGAGGGCGGACCATCATCGTCACACAGGGGGAGGATGAGTTCGATATGCTCGACTCGATCCTGATCTCTTCGCTGCACTACAAGCGCGGCACATCCGGCAAGAGCAAGCGCGGCCGACGGAACGGGCATTGAGCGCGTGACCGGCTGATAGGGTGTCCGCGTCATGCCCCGCTACCGACTCACCCTCGCCTACGACGGCACCGACTTTGTCGGCTGGCAGAAGCAGGAGCCTCCAATGGACTCCTTGCAGCCCGCCATGCTTGCTCAAAGCAGCAAGCACGCCACACACTCTCAAGAAGCAGGTGAAGAGCGGGAACGAGTTTCGCTCCGCACCGTGCAGCAGGCGGTGGAAGATGCCGTGCGACAGGTGGTGAACCAGCCGATCTCGATTGTCGGCGCAAGCCGGACGGATTCAGGGGTACACGCCTGGCACCAGACCGCGGCCTTCACCTGCGAAGGCGCCCCCGGATGGAATCGCCCGCCGGACGAGCGCCTGGCCCTCGCCATCAACGCGCGCCTGCCGGAGGACGTGATGTGCCGCGCGTGCGTGCGGACGCGGGATGACTTCGACCCGATCGGCGATTGCATCGGCAAGGGGTACCGCTATTCATTCCACAACGGGCCGGATCGCCCCCTCTGGGACCGACGATATGTGAAACATGTCTGGTCGCGCCTCGATGAAACGGCGATGAACGACGCGGCACGCGTGCTGGAAGGTGAGCACGACTTCGCGGCCTTCGCCGCGGCGGGTCACGGCCGCGAGAGCACGGTGCGGACCATCTTCGAGTGCCGCGTCAGCCGCGAGAGCGAACGGGTCGATGTGCATGTTTCCGGCAACGGGTTCCTCTGGAACATGGTACGGATCATCGCCGGGACGCTGATGGAGGTGGGGCTGGGGAAAAAGCGCGCGGAGGATGTCAAGCGCGCGGTGGAGACGGGGGAGCGAAGGCTGGCCGGGCCGACGGTGGGGGCCGAGGGGTTGTGCCTGATGTGGCAAAAGTACCCGGAAGACCCCGCGTGAAGGTTCTCCACATCTCAACCCGACTCATCCTCGGCGGTTCGCAGGAGAACACCGTCCTCTCGTGCGAGGGTCAGGCGCGGCGCGGCCACAAGGTGCACCTCGCCTATGGCCCGATCTACGGACCGGAAGGGTCGATGCTGGGGCGAGTGAATGAATTTAATCGGAACACGGAGAGTGCCACGGCCAGCGCAGCGAGTCTTCGAGCGCCGTCGGCCGTGGCGGGAGCGGACGGCTCCGGCGGTTCGCCAAGGCCGACCGCGCTGGCCGTGGCACCCATCGTGTGTCACGAGGTGCCTCACCTCGTCCGCGAGATCAATCCGGTTGCGGAATGGACGTGCTATGGCGAGTTGCGCGCGTTGATCCGCGAGATCAACCCGGACGTGGTCCATACGCATTCCAGCAAAGCAGGCATCCTCGGCCGCGCTGCCGCGTGGGCCGAGGGAGGTCGCGAAGGGCGCGTCCGCGTCGTCCACACAATCCACGGCCCACCGTTCCATCGGTATGAGTCGTGGTGGCGGAACCGGCTCTACATCTGGTTCGAGCGCTGGGCCGCGCGGCGGTGCCATGCGATCGTCAGCGTCGCGGACGCGATGACCAAACAGTTCCGCGCCGCGGGGATCGGATGCGCTGAACAGTTCGTGACGATCCGATCGGGGATGGAGGTCGCGCCCTTCGATTCAGTTCGCGAGGGAGAATCGCGCGAAGAAGTGCGAGCGCAACTCGGCCTCGCGCCGGGAGATGTGGTGATCGGCACCGTCTCGCGCCTCGCGGAGTTGAAGGGACACGACGACCTGCTCGACGCGCTCGCCCAGAACGTGCGAGCGCGCCCCGAGTTGAAGTTGCTCTGGGTCGGCGACGGCTGGTGGCGCGAACGCCTCGAACGGCGGATCGGCGAGTCGGGTCTCGCGGGGCGGGTGACGATCACCG
>JAGVLZ010000391.1 GCA_020054055.1 Phycisphaerales bacterium | reverse complement strand
CGCCCGCCCCCGCCGCCCAGTCGCAGGACTACGACGTCGGCGGCGCGGGCACCGACGCCGCCCTGGGCGACCTCAACGCCGATGGCACCATCGACCTCGCCATCACCCTCCCCGATTCCGTCGATCCCGTCGGCAATCCAGGCTCGGTCATCATCCTCTTCAACGGCGGCTCGCCCAACGACTTCTGGGCAGGATTCACGGGGACGCAGCAGGTCACCGTTCCGCCGAACCCCTCATCGATTGTCGTCGCCGACTTCGACGGCGCGATGGGCAACGACATCTGCTTCACCACGCTCACCAGCGGCGAGGTACACGTCCTCCTCAACGACGGCGCCGGCAACTTCTCCTTCGTGCGCGGCGATATCCCGCCGCTGCCACTGACCGGCTTCCCGATCCACCTGATCGGGAGCGACTTCAACCGCGATGGCGGACCCGATGTCGCCGTCGTCACCGATGAGAACGACACCTGCACCATCCTCTTCAACAGCAGGCCGGCCAACGGAACCTTCACCGGATTCATCGGCGCGGAAATCGTCCCCATCCCGCCCACCATGGCCGACGGCGTCAACGTCGACATCGACAACGACAAGTGGGACGAGATCGTCATCCCTGACGAAGACGGTGAGTCGATCACCCTCGACAACAACGGCCCGGATGGGTTGCGCGGAATGCCGGTGTTCGATCCCGTACCCACCCTGGTGCCGGTCCCGGGCGATCCGGTCGATGTCGCCGCGGGAGACCTCAATCTCGACGGGTCGAACGATGTCGCCTTCGCCACCCGGGGCGGAAACAGCGTGACAGTCTTGCTCGGCGATGGATCGCTCTCCTTCTTGCCGCCGCTCACCGTTCCCGCGGGCGTCGGCCCCAGCGACCTCGCCCTCATCGACCTCGACAACGACGGCGACAAGGACATCGCCGTCATCACCACCGACGAGCAGAATCAGCGCGTCGTCCGCGTCATCCGCAACGACCTCTTCGGCGGGCAACTCAGTTTCGCCCCACAGGCCGACCTCCTCCCCGGCGCCACACCGGAACTTGTCCTCGGCGGCGACGTCACGGGCGACGGCAACCCGGACCTCGTCACCGTCAACAACGCCGGGGGAGTGCTGCGGGGGGGCGCGGGTCAGGACGATGTGTCGGTCTTCACCTTCGCCGTGTGCAGGGGCGACGCCAACAACGACCGCATCGTGGACATGGCCGACGTCAGCGCCACCCTCACCAACTTCCTCGCGGACTACAACCCCGGCACGGGACCGGGCGACTCCAACGGCGACGGCTTCGTCAACTTCCGCGATATCACCTACGCCCTCTCCAACTGGGGACGCGACTGCCGCTGAAGACCCCCTCACGCACGCGGAGTCGCTGAACTCGCGGAGCGGAGACAGACTGAAAGAGGGATTGGCTCACCGCTTCATGGCCTTTGCCCTGATCCCTTCTCTCCCCGTCTTCCCCCGCGCTCTCCGCGACTCTGCGTGAGATGTCCTTTTCCGGGTTTTCCTGGCCGGCACCGGCCCGCCGCCACCGAACCCCTTTGATTCAGGTAAAACACCGAATCGGGTCCCTTCCTCCAATCACCCCCGGAGACCGCACATGCATCGCTCCCGCTTCGTCGCGACGACCCTGCTCGGCCTCGTCGCCTTCACCGGCCTCGCGCTGGCTGGCAGCCAGTTTCAGTACCCGACCACAAGACAGTCCGACCACCAGGACGCCTACCACAGCCAGCCGGTCGCCGATCCGTACCGCTGGCTCGAGACCCCGGTGAAAGTAAAGGACGAGGCAAACGCACCCGCCGAACTCCTCGAGGAGAGCGCGGAAGTCAAAGCCTGGGTCGAAGCGGAGAACAACGTCACCTTCGCCTACCTCGAATCGATCCCAGAACGCAAGCCGATCGTCGAGCGCCTCACGAAACTCTGGAACTATGAGCGCTACTCCCCCCCGAGCCGCCAGGGGACGCGCTACGTCTTTTCGAAGAACAACGGCCTCCAGAACCAGAACGTTGTCTACGTCATGGAGTCGCTCGCCGCCGAGCCGCGGATGCTGCTCGATCCGAACACCCTCTCCACCGACGGCACGGTCGCGCTCTCGGGCGCCTCGTACAGCGACGACGGCAACCTGATGGCCTACGGCCTGGCGGTCGCCGGCTCCGATTGGAACGAATGGAAAGTCCGCGATGTCCGCAGCGGAAAGGACCTCGAAGACCACCTCAAGTGGATCAAGTTCAGCGGAATCTCATGGACCAAGGACGGCAAGGGATTCTTCTACAGCCGCTTCCCCGAACCCGTCGCCGGCCAGGAGTTTCAGGCTCTCAACCTGAACATGAAGGTCTATTACCACACGCTCGGCCAGCCGCAGGGCGAGGACATCCTGATCTACGAAGACCCCAGCAACCCCGAGCACAACTTCGGCGCCTTCGTCACCGACGACGGCCGATACGTCGGCGTCCTCACCTCCAAGGGAACGGACAACGTCAACCTCGTCCACTGGGCCACCCTCGACAAGGGCATCCCGCAAGGGGCGGACAAGTTCACGACCCTCATCGACAAGATGGACAACGATTACTCGCCCATCGACAACGACGGCAGCGTCGTCTTCTTCCGCACCGACCTCGACGCCCCGAAGGGCCGCGTCATCGCGATCGACCTGAACAACCCGGAACCCGACCAGTGGAAGACCATCATCCCCGAATCGAAGGAAGTCCTCCAGGGAGCCAGCCTCGTCGGCAACCGCTTCTTCGCTTCGTACCTCAAGGACGCTTCCAGTGATGTCCGCGTCTTCGAGATCGACGGCAAACCCGTCCGCAACGTCGAGTTCCCCGCGATCGGCACCGCCGGCGGCTTCGGCGGCAAGCGCGAGCACACCGAGACCTTTTACGCCTTCTCCTCGTTCGCCTATCCCCCCTCCATCTACCGTTACGACATCGCCACGGGAAAGAGCGAACTCATGCGCCGCGCGCAGGTGGACATGGTCCCCGAGGACTACGAGACCAAGCAGGTCTTCTACCCCTCGAAAGACGGCACCAAGGTCCCCATGTTCATCACCCACAAAAAGGGAATCAAACTCGACGGCTCCAACCCCACACTCCTCTACGCCTACGGCGGATTCGATATCTCGATCACCCCTTCCTTCAGCACCTCGCGCGTCGCGTGGATGGAAATGGGCGGCGTCTACGCCGTCGCCAACCTCCGCGGCGGAGGCGAGTACGGCAAGGACTGGCACGAAGCCGGCAAAGGACTCAAAAAGCAGAACGTCTTCGACGACTTCATCGCCGCCGGCGAATGGCTCATCGCCAGCAAGTACACCCGCCCAGACAAACTCGCGATCCAGGGCGGCTCCAACGGCGGGCTGCTGGTCGGAGCGGTCATGGCGCAGCGCCCCGAACTCTTCGGCGCGGCCATCCCTGCGGTGGGCGTCATGGACATGCTCCGCTTCCACAAGTTCACCGCGGGGCGCTACTGGGTCGATGAGTACGGCTCATCGGACGACCCGGAACTCTTCCCCTACCTCCTCAACTACTCCCCCTATCACGCGCTCCTCCGCGCGCCCAAGGGCACGAAGTACCCCTCGACGATGGTCACCACCGCCGACACGGACGACCGCGTTGTCCCCGGTCACTCCTTCAAGTTCGCCGCGGCGCTGCAAGAGAAGCACGGCGGCGACAATCCCGTCCTGATCCGCATCGAGACCAAAGCCGGCCACGGCGCGGGCAAGCCCACCGCCAAGATCATCGAAGAAACCGCGGACGTGCTCGCCTTCCTCGTCAAGTCGCTCGACATGACAGGCAAGACCGGGCTGCCGGTGGAAACCAAGACGAACTGAACTGAGCATCAACGGGGCTGAGCCGAATGTTCTGTCGATGATCCTACATCGGGCCAGTCAGACTCCGCGATGACTCCATGTCGCACAGCAGTCACTTTCACGGGCAGGAGCACGCTGTTTGTATGGGCTTCCGCGCTATCCGGGTTCCGGATCACTCCGCGAGCGTTTGATCTAACCCGTTGAGCAAACCCTTGAAGTGCGTTGCGGATTGCCTCTTTCTCGATTCCCATGTCAAGTGCCGCCTCCGTTGCCCAAATAATGGCCGAACTGGACAGCATCGGCCCATCTCCGATGTACGAGAGGATCCCCGCGCGAGACTGCCGGGCGTTGGCCGCATCCGACATCTGATCGAGAAAACGTTGCAGATGAAGATCCTCAGTACCGCTACTCTTCATCCGCAACAGCAGTTTTGCGGCCTCGGAATCCCCGATGCTGGCGAGTGCGGAGGTGGCGGCGAAGGGGAATGCCTCTCGATTCATGATCGATGCGGCGAGCGATTCACGCAGTCTTCGGCGGTCTTCCTCAAGAAGCGCATTGACTTCCGGCGCGCCGAAAAAGTTTCCGCTTTGGAATGCGAGCAAAGCCTCTCTGATAATTCCCGAGCGAATCCTCGGATCGAGGGGCAGGACCGTCGCCGCGCGACACGACAATCGCGCTAATGGATCATCGTGGGCGCTCCCGGCATCGTGCGCAACACCCTGCAGGAAACTTGCCCACTCGGGTGACGTGAGCGCATCGGTTCGGTCAGAAGTCAGGACAGATTCGAGCATCTGTGTGAGCATCGCATGTTCAACGACCCAACCATCCGTGTTGCGATCCAGAGCCCGCGCGAGAAGTGTGAGGCCCAAACCGGGAAGAAGTTGATCGTCCGAAGGCCGAGTCAAAAGGATCCGCAAGGCGCTCTCACGAATGCTCCGATGCACTGAAGAATCAAGAACCATTTGACCCAACGCGGCCCAATCCAACAGTTGCCCGGAACCGGCTTCGGTCGCGAGCATTTCCTCGACCTCCTGGAGGCGGACCTCGCTCCCGGCTTGAACAAGTTCAGCCAGCAGATCGGCGTGTGAGGGACGCTCATCAGTAGTGGATTGTGCAAGGCTCGAAGACCAACAGATCGTGGCGACAATCATCAAGGCCAGCAAAGTAAATCTGTACATGGAGTTGCCTCCTAAATGGGAGCGGAAGAGTTCCAAAGTCCCAACTGAATCCTTCGCTAAATTTCATAAAGCTCGGTGCCCGAAGTCGTCACAGACCCGGGAATCACCAGCGGTGGCGCGGCACTCGTCGAAAGGATGCGGTTTCCGCTTGTAGTGTGCTCTGTCGGCGCACCGTACATACGGGTATTCGGCGGAACACCGAGCGTTCGTCCACGAAATCGAGCCAGATAATGAGCCATTTCGTGTTCCGCAACGTTGGAAACAATAATCGTCGCGGCGTTACTTCCAAAGGATACTCCGCCGCCAAAGTCATTGATAACGATCTTGCGGAACGGGATGGAACTGGCGGTTCCCTCCGATGGATCGGTCGCCGCAGCCCCGTTTGCGAAGTCCATGTCACCGACGAACGTATAGGCGCCGGTGAAGTAGATGTTGATGCGATTGGTCACAAAGCCCACAGAGGTGTTGTCATCGAGCCACAGTTCGAATGAACCAACTGGTTTAACACGAAACTCGAACTGTGGTAGGTCGTAAGTATTGACGATCAAACGTATTTGCCCGTTCCAGTTGAACCTAGTCGAGCCTCCGTAGATGTGCCCATTGGCGACGAGTTTGTTAATGATGGCGGAAATATCTTGATCTGTGAGGCGGCAGCCGAAGTTAGCGCCATCACCAGCGGTATCACCGGGGGCAAGCACTCTCCAAACTTCGATATCAACCTGAAACGTGCCCGCATTGATAGGCTTATCGGCTGCCGAGCCACTGCATCCCGTCATCATCAATGAAAAGCCGCAACACGCCAGCAGCCATCGTCTGAGTTTGCTGAGAAACGTGGGGTACGAACCGAGTGAGGTCATCATCATGCACCTCTAATCTGAGAATGGGACTATTCGAACTCGCCCCGTGGATGAACCGAAAAGGTAACTCTTCAGCCGTCTGCCGCGGCGGATCGGGGGACGGGTTCGGGCAGCGGCGGCAGTCGGCCCGTCGCCGACCACGCGCGCAGGGCTTTTTCGATCTCGGCGCGGGGGTCGAGGCCCCGGAGTTTGAGGGTGCGGTGGATGCTCATGAGCACGGCCTGCGTGGCCGCGCCGCGTGCGCTCCGGTTGCACTGCGAGTTCTTGCGCAGGATCACCGCGGG
>JAGVLZ010000123.1 GCA_020054055.1 Phycisphaerales bacterium | reverse complement strand
GCAGGCCGAGCAGGAGCAGCGCATCCGAGTGGCGCAGGCGGAGGCCACGGCGACCGGGGGCGAGAACCAATCGCGGGCCGCCATCGCCGAGAGCAACGCGAAACTCGCGGAGATCCAGGCGGAGGCGAAGCGGCGCTCGGAGGTCGCGTCCGCCAAGGCGGGAGAGCAGATCCTCATCGCTCAGCGCGAACAGGAACTCGCGCGGCTGGGAAAGGAACAACTCGCGGCCCAGGAGGTCGAGAAGAAGCGGATCGAGATCGCCGCCGACGCCGAGGCGGAGAAGCAGCGCCGCGAGGCGGGCGGCGCCGCCGACGCCATCCTGGCGCGATACGAGGCCGAGGCCAAGGGCGTGCAGTTGGTCCTCGAGGCGAAGGCGGAGGGCTACCGCAAGCTCATCGCGGCGTGCGCGGAGAACCCGCATGTGGTCCCCACGCTTCTGCTCATCGAGAAACTTCCAGAGTTGGTGGCGGAGCAGGTCAAGGCCGTGTCCAACCTCAAGATCGACAAGATCACGGTCTGGGACAGCGGAAGTTCGGCGAACGGAAAGGGCGGCGGGCGCGGCGCGACCGCCGACTTCCTCTCGGGGCTGATCGGCTCGCTGCCGCCCGTTCACGAACTGGCGCGACAAGCGGGGATCGAACTGCCGGGGGCGCTCGGGAAGGTGTCCCAAACGCCCGATGGTCATCCTTCGACCAGCCCGTCGGTCGGTTCGACGGTTTCAGGGGGCGCGACGCCTGTGAAGCGATGATTCGGCATTCGTTCGGCCTCAAAACTTGATCGCTGGCCGATCCCCGCTATCTTCTCCCTCCCGCCAGCGCGGGAAGGCACTTCGGTCCCCGATAGCTCAATGGTAGAGCGAGCGGCTGTTAACCGCTAGGTTCTAGGTTCGAGTCCTAGTCGGGGAGTTCAAGAGGCCGCCACGAGGACGTGGCGGCCTTTTTCGTTGACGATGGGGCTCTCTGCAGACGTGCGGTTGATTCGCGAGATTCGGCGAGAATGCGGGCGTTCCGCGCGAGTGATCGCGCGTACGGCGCTCTCGGTTTCCAACCGGTTGAGTGAGGCAAGGAGGGGAACCATCCAGGTTCCTCTCGCCCGATTGGGTGCATTCCTCTCAAACTCTCCCTCGGCCTTGTTGACGGGCTCCTCGGAGTCGGCGGGCGGTTCCTCTCGGGCCGCTCCGCGATGGTGGATTCGGGCAACGAAGCAACCGCCTTGCCGCGACAAGCGTGCAAGGCGGTCGGTGATTACTCACACCACAAACTGAGCATCATCACTTCGACGGTGGGTTGTTGCCCCGACCGCCGCCCGACGGGTTGCCGGTCGTGCTGGGGCCGTTCGGTGGACTGCCACCCCCACCGCTCTTGCCCCCACCACCGCCGCCCTTGCCGCCACCGCCGGAACCCTTGCCACCGCCACCACCACTTGACTTGCCCATTGCCGACCTTTCTTCTTTGCGCGCGAGCCCCAATTGCCTTACACGGGCTCTTGGATTCGTGCGACTGTGTGCACAATTTGGTACTCCGCTCGCGTGCGTCGGATGCGGTGTTCTGCATGCCATGTAACCGTGTGCATTCCGGAGTTTTGACTGCAACCTTTCGGTCACATGGCTGCGCGACCGCGTAGGTATCTAGTAGCGGGCGCGGGTTAACAGCACGATCGCTCGCCACATCCTTTTCACGAGACCGACCAAGGACGGCCGTCCGCATCACCTCGTTCCGATGACGGAGAGAGCGTGCCGATGTCACTCTGCACCGACCCCGACAACATGACTCCCGACGCGCGTCACGACGAGATCGCGGCGCTGTTTGCGCGCGGACTACTCCGTTTGCGCGTGCGCCCGGCGCTGCAGATCACCGATCCCGGCAACGAGGAATGCGGCCTTGCAATCCTCTCGGACTCTCGCCCTGATGGCCTCCTGGTGAACGGCACAAGAGATGCCGAGAACGGAGGCGAATGATGAATGTCGGGCAGTTGATGAGCGAATTGAAACGGATGACCGTCGGCGAACTCAAGGCGCGCTACGCCGAAGTCTTCGGCGAGCCGACCCGGTCGAACCACAAGGAGTTCTTGATCCGGCGGATCGCGTGGCGGGCGCAGGCGAACGAGGAAGGTGGGCTGCCCGAGCGCGCGCGGAAGCGCGCCCACGAGATTGCCAACGACGCCGATCTTCGTACACGAGCGCCGGGGAAGCGACTCCTACGCGAAGAGGTGCAGGCAACGGCGTTACCGAGCGTCACGGTGCCGATCAGCGCAACACCCGACAGCAGGCTGCCCATGCCGGGCGCGTTGCTGACCCGCGTCTACCGTGGCCAAACGATCAACGTCCGCGTGCTGCCGAAGGGGTTTGACTACGAGGGGACGATCTACCGATCCCTCTCGGCGGTTGCCAAAGCGGTGACCGGGGCGCATTGGAACGGCTACCTCTTCTTCGGGATCGCGCCCCCCGGCCCCACTCCCGCCCCAATGAAGGCCCCCACTGATCCGGTGCAGTCTTGAGCCGCCAACGGGAAGCGACATCGCACCAAGTGCATCGCAATCGAGATCATCTTGCGGTAGATCGGACGCCATTCGATCTCCACCGCGGCGCGGTATCTCGCTCAAATCACGCCAATTGCGGTGGTTGGGACGATGCAAGGGAGAGATTGGCCAAGCGGCAAGCACAGCGAGCTGCACGGAGAGGGCGATAGGATCGTAGAATGGCGACACTGGATGTAGGCTTCGTTGTAGGGCTCACCCAACTGTGACCTTGTGGAGGTTCATGTATTGAACTGCTTTGTCTTGATGCCATTCGCTTCTGAGTTCGACGACGTGTATGTCGCCATCAAGGCAAGTTTTTGTGCGGCCATTGACTCGAACGCTTGTCGTTGCTTTCGTCTGGACGAGACGCGCCCAGCGGGCCGAATCACTGATCGTCTGCTCCAAGAGCTAAAGGCAGCCTCACTCTGCGTGGCAGATCTGACCGGCAATAACGCGAACGTCATGTGGGAGGTCGGATTTGCGATGGCTCTTGGTTGCCCGACAATCATTGTGACTCAATCGATATCCAGTTTGCCCTTTGACCTACGCGATATGCAGAGTCTTCAGTATGACCGCGATCGCCTCAACTCGACTCTTTCGCATCCACTCAAGGGAATGATTATTGACACGTTTGCTTCGCACAAGCATGCACGCCCTTCAAGGGAGAATGATCCGGGTCTAGTCGGAGAGTTGATGACGGAGGTTGCCTCTCTCAAGAGCATGTTGGCCGAGGCTGTGCAGACTTGGAATCCCTCTAAGTCCACGCAGCGGGAAGCGGTCACGAACGCCAATGATTTGCGTGCTCTCGAGGGCGCTTGGATAAATGAAGAGAGCGGCAGTCATGTCTATGCAAGAGTGATCGGCGACGACCTTGTTGCTCCGTATTGCTGGGGCGGAAATGAAGATTTGACGGGGGTGTACTTTGATTGGCGAAAAACGGGAGATTACTGGTTCGCCCGTTTTCGCTGGCTGGATTCGCCCGTCGCGGGATTCGCATTCTTGAAGCATGAGTCGATGGAGTACCTGCGCGGCGCTTGGTGGTATGAGTGGCAAGAGCCCAGAAACCCGGTGTCACCGCCGAATAGCAAGGGAGTGACAATTTCGTGGCGCAAGTCCACGGGCTCATTTCCCGACTGGGCGAACAAGTATCTGAAAAAAGTAGCCGAACATGGCTTTGTTCGACCGAAGATCGATGGGGCGGGGGGACCGTCCGCCTAACGCTTTCTCTCAGGCGCGGCTGCTCGCTGGTCTTACTGGCACTACGTTGTCAGTAGCTTGCTAGGCCTAACGCGGAACTGTGCAACTCTATTTGCCCGTGGATCAACTGCGCGGCATTGTTCGTTGGCGGCGGTGCCTGTGGTGTCATAACGCGCACGCACCGACGTTCAGGAGGGGTGGGTTATAGTCGGAGTTTCCCGCGTCGCCCGAGGCCGCTGGCGGAGTCGACGCCATTTCGGCTACCGACATCGCCGTCTTCGATGAACGCGGGCCAGCGCCTCGCGATCGTTAGGGCCTGACAATAAATAAATGCTTCGATTAGGGCGTTCGATCCGATGTTGCTGGTGATGGATCGTACCTTCGAGCGGGTGATCGGGAGGAAGTACG
>JAGVLZ010000379.1 GCA_020054055.1 Phycisphaerales bacterium | reverse complement strand
GTTCTGCGGCGGGAGCGAATACTGCCGATAACCCGAAATCCCGATCTGCCAACTCGTGAAAGCGGGGCTGCTCCACCCATCCTCCTGCACATAGGGGGCATACGCCTGCACGAACTCGAACCACTCCGCGGCCGTGACTTCCGTCCGCCCGATCTGGTACTCGTAATCGACGCGCCCCACCAATCGGTCGGGCAGGCCGTCGGGATCGAGAACCTGATACGGCTCGTTCCCCGGGTATGTGATCGTCGCCCAACGCTCGGATTCGGGGATCGGGTGCCCCCCGGCACATGCCGACCACGCCGGGGCAACGACAGCAAGGACTATCCAAACCGGTCTCGCGCGGCTCCTCGGCATTCCGTAACTCCCGGCCCCACAGCGTCCCGTGCGCATGAAACCTACCCCGGGATTCAGGAAAGTCAATGGAAACCCCGGCGAGCGGCCCGAAACATCACGCAACCCTCTCAACCTCCATACTCCCCACCCCTACAATCCCCCGACCCCCCTTCACGCGGGTGACGCGGAGGCTCTGGAGCATTCCCCTTGCGACCCAAACTCTCTCGGTTTGTCCCGCCGGTGCTGCTGACGATCGTGCTCGGCGTTTTGTTTGTCCGGCTGCCGCTCGCCGCGGCGGATCGGGCGACGGAGTATGCGCTCTTCGATCCGATCGTGGACGTGAACCACCTGATCTCCGAGCACTTCTTCAAGGAACTCGACGACGACCTGCGCCGGAAGATGCAGGAAGGCGCGATCAACGGGATGATCGAGGCGCTGGACGATCCGTACACGGAGTATGTGCCTTCGCGCGACCTGGCGGTTTTCGACAAGGAGATCCGCGGCGAGTACGCGGGGATCGGCGCGCAGGTGAACTCGAAGGATGGGTTCCTGCAGATTGTTTCGCCGATGGAGGACTCGCCCGCCTACCGGCTGGGGATCGAGGCGGACGACCTGGTGGTCGCGGTCGATGGCGAGTCGGTCTTCGGGACGACGGTTGACGGCGTGGTGCGGAAGTTGACCGGCGAGGCGGGGACGAAGGTGAACCTGACGATCCAGCGCGCGGGCGATGGGACGAATCTCCCGCCGACATCGAAGCCCGCGACGGTGTCGGGGGCGGTGGGCGATGCGCCGGCGTGCCCGCCGGGCAGCGTGCGGTTCGATCTTGAAGTCGTGCGCGAGAAGATCGTGGCGTCGACCGTGAAGGGGATTCACCGCGAGGGGGACAAGTGGTCCTTCCTCATCGACCCCGTCAAGAAGATCGGGTACATCCGGGTGACGCAGTTCACGGCGGGGACGATCCCGGAGTTGGAGGCGGCGTGCAGGGAACTCGTCGAGCAGGGGTTGCAGGGGTTGATCCTCGACCTGCGGTTCAACGGCGGCGGGTCGCTCTTTGCCGCGATCCAGATGGCGGACCTTTTCCTGAAGGAAGGGGTGATCGTCTCGACGAAGGGGCGCACGACGGAAGAAGAGAAGGTGTACGCGCGGCCGAACGACACGCTGCCGGACTTCCCGATGGTTGTCGTGCTCAACGGCCAGAGCGCGAGCGCGAGCGAGGTGGTGTCGGGGGCGCTCGCGGACAACAGCCGCGCGGTGATCCTGGGCGAGCGGAGTTTCGGGAAAGGGATCGTGCAGACGCTGTATCGGCTGCCGAGCGGGACGGGTCAGTTGAAGGTGACGGAGCAGTACTACTACCTGCCCTCGGGGCGGTGCATCCAGCGGACGGATGACTCGGCGGAGTGGGGTGTCGATCCGACGCCGGGGTACTACGTCCCGATGACGAACCCGGAGTACCGCGAGATGCTCCGCGTGCGCCGTGATGAAGAGGTCATCCGCAATGCGGGGGATTCGGAGGAGGAAGCGAAGGCGTGGTCCGATCCGCAGTGGATCCTTGATTATCTGAAGGACAAGCAGTTGTCGTCGGCGGTCAAGGCGATCGCGGCGAAACTCGACAGCGGCGAGTGGGTGCCCACCGGCGCGGATGCGCCGAAGGGGACGCTCGAGCAGGCCGAGATGAAGCGCGAGGAGCGGCGGTACGAGTTGCTCCTGCGCGAGCTGGCGCGGACGGAGCGGCGGATGCAGTCGCTGTCGGACGCGACGGGCGTCGAGACGGTCAAGGATCAGGACCTGATTCCCGGCGAGGCCGACCTGACGGGCGGCCAAGTCGAGATCAAGGATAAAGATGGAAAGGTCATCAGCACGCTGAAGATCACGGGGGATGATCTGGAGGCGTGGCTGACGGGAGCGCCGGTGGAGGCGGAGAAGACGGCAGAGCCGTGAGCGCGAGCGACGGGTGCGTTTGGCCTTTCGCCGCAGAGCGGCGTGCGCGTGTTGCCAGACCCCGCCGTCTTCGGCGCGGGTCTGGTCAGCAGGCCTTTACCGTGATCTTCGCCCCAGCAGGGGCGAGCGGTAGGATGGTTTCATGCCATCAACATGGTCCCAAGTCCTGTTTCATTTCGTCTTTTCGACCAAGCACCGAGTGCCCTCGATCACACCCGAGATCCAGTCAAGGCTCTACCCATTCATCGGCGGCATCGTGCGAGACCTTGGTGGGTCGCTCTGGGCGGTCGGCGGGATCCCGGATCATGTTCACCTCCTCATTCGATGGAAGACGGACCCTTCCATCGGCGACCTCATGCGCGACGTGAAGCACCGATCCTCCCAGTGGATTCACGAGGAGTTCGCCAGTGCTCGCTCCTTCGAGTGGCAGAAGGGTTACGGCGTGTTCTCCGTTTCGAAGTCGAGCAGCGATCAGGTCAAGCACTACATCGAGCATCAGGAGGAGCATCACAAGACGATGGACTTCCGGACTGAGTTGGTGCGCCTGCTGGAGCTGCATGGTGTGGAGTATGACCCTCGGTATCTGGATTAGCGCGGATTTCGCTCGCCCCTGCTGGGGCGAAGAGGGTTGGGAGGACCGCAAACCAGACCCGCGCCGAGGACGGCGGGGTCTGGCAACGAGCGCACGCCGCGTTGCGGCGAAAAGCGCGAAAGCAATACTGGCCCGCGCCGCTCTACAATCGCGCGCATGATCGACCAGCCGCAGGATCCGCTCGCCGCGTCGTTGCGGCTGCAACTGGAGGGGGATATCCGACTGCAGGAGGGAGACTACGAACTGGTCTATGAGGATCAGTGGGCCGTGGTGAGGCCGGTGCAAACGAGATCAAAGGCAACGTTCGTGCTTGGCCCACTCTTTGCTGCTTGTGTTCTGACGCTGTTTTGGCTGACGCTCTTTGTTGTCCCTTCCGTCGCGGCGCGGTGGATCATCGGCGCGGTGTTGCTCCTCATGACCACCCTGTGCGTACTTGGATTCGTTGGAATGCATCGCGCTTTCATAACACATCGCTCGCTGCCTCCTCTGCTGCGCGTTTCCGCTCATCAAGTGGAGTTGCCGCAGGCGCGCGCATCGCTCCCGATCGAATCGATTCTCGCGCTCTTCATCATCCGGGTTCCATTGATGACGAAGGTGGGTGACGAGGCACCAAACTTTTCTGGTTCGTTTGACCAGGCCGGGCTGATCCATCGGAACGATGATGGCGGGGTCTCCTCTCTGGTGTTGGCAAGCACTGAACATTGGTCACTCTGTGGGTTGTGGGCCGCGCTCGAAGAACTGGCCAAAGTTCACTCGATCAGGTTTATAGAGCAGGAGTGGCCGTTCCGCGAGGCGATCGATCGATTTCGGCTGCAACAGGTCATCCGGGGAAGAGGTCGGCGACTGCTCAGGCGGCGGGGTTAGGGACCGTGCTAGGGGGGAGAGATCGGCGCAGCATAGACTCCACTCGTGCTCATCCTCGGCCTCGAATCCTCCTGCGATGAAACCGCCGCGGCGGTGGTGCGCGACGGGCGGTTCGTGCTGTCGAACGTGATTGCTTCGCAGCACGACTTGCACGCCGAGTACGGCGGGGTGGTGCCGGAGATCGCCAGTCGCGCGCATGTCGAGCGCGTGCTGCCGGTGGTGCGGAAAGCGGTTGCGGAGGCCGGCTTGACATTGAAAGACATCGAGGCGGTGGCGGTGGGGCATCGGCCGGGGCTGATCGGATCGCTGCTCGTCGGCGTCGCGGCGGCGAAGGGGCTGGCGTGGTCGCTCGGCGTGCCGCTAGTCGGAGTGGATCATGTGCAGGCGCATCTGTATTCGGGATTGCTCGAGACGCGACATGCGGGCGGCTCCGGGGTCCCTCTTCCCCGGCTCGCGCCGGACCCTCTCCCAGAGGGAGTGGGAGTCTTTCCCGCCCTTGGGTTGGTCGTCAGCGGCGGTCACACCGCCATGTTCCGGTGCGATGATCCGCTGCGCGTGACGCGGCTGGGCTCGACAATCGATGATGCGATCGGCGAGGCGTATGACAAGGTTGCGGCGTTGCTCGGGCTGGGGCATCCGGGTGGGCCGCGGGTGGATGCGCTGGCGCAGCGGGGCGATGAGCGGGCGCACGAGTTTCCGAAGAGCCGGTTGTCGCCGGAGTCGCTCGATTTTTCGTTCAGCGGGCTGAAGACTGCGGTGCTCTACAAGGTGCGCGGGTATCCGGGGATGGAGAACCCACCCCCCCCGGAACCGCCCGACGAGAAGGGGAAGGCGGACATCGCCGCGAGTTTTCAGCGGGCGGCGGTGGGGGTGATCGTGCTGAAACTGGAGCGGGCGCTGATGCGCCTGCGGCAGGAGGGCATTCGCGCAGCATCGCTGCTCGTCGGCGGCGGGGTGAGCGCGAACTCGCGTCTGCGGATTGATCTGGCGCGTTTCGCGGACGACTACCGGTTGAAGTTGGTCGTGCCGCCGATGGAATACTGCATGGACAACGCGGCGATGATCGCGGGGCTGGGGTGGGAGCGATTGCGGGCGGGGCAACATGATGATCTGACGCTGGCGGCGGAGCCGATGACGGCGGTCTGACTTTCACCACGGAGCACACCGAGCCGCACGGAGGAACTCCGGAGATACAGTGAGGCAGTCCCACTGCCTCGCCCGTTTCTGAACCCAAGCATTTTCCTCCGTGTATCTCCGTGAACTCCGTGGTCAAGCACTCCGTCCATCCCGCCGCGCTCGATGATGAGGCTCTGCTTGCGCAGTGCGATCTGACGAAGAATCGCTCGTCGGGTCCTGGTGGGCAGCATCGGAACAAGGTTGAGTCGCAGGTTCATCTGTTCCACACGCCGACGGGGATCGGCGCGCAGGCGGCGGAGCGGCGGAGTTCACACGAGAACAAGCGTGTGGCGCTGCGTCGGCTGCGGCTGCTGCTGGCGGTTGAGGTTCGGATGTCGGTGCGCGCGGGGGAGGTCGGTTCGGAGTTGTGGCGCGGGCGAGTGAAGCGCGGGCCGAAGCCGAAGACTGAGGAGATTTTTCCGGGATTGAGAGTGAAGGCCGCGGGAGCGGGGTCGGGGGGAAGGATTCAGTGCAGCCCGGAGCACGCGGATTTTCCGGCGCTGCTCGCGGAGGCGCTCGACGTGATCGCGGACGCGGGGTGGGACATGAAGAAGGCGGCGTTGCGGTTGGGTGTGTCGATGAGCCAGTTGTTGAAGTTTGTGAAGGATCATCCGCCTGCGATGGTGCGGCTGAACGCGGAGCGGTTGAAGGTTGGGGAGAGGGCGTTGAAGTGACGCCCGGGCGACCACGGGATTCGGTCGAAGACTCCCTCATCCCGAGCGTGTAGGATTTCGTTCATGACTATTGCCGCCCCTCAACGACTCCCGGCGGAACTCAGCGATGTGCGCTCGCTCGTCCAAGGCGAGATTCCCGCCGTGCGTGACCTCCGTCACGATCTGCACCGTCACCCGGAGATCATGTTCACCGAGAAGCGGACCTCGGCGGCGGTCGTGCGCGAACTGAGTGCGCTGAAGGTCGGCCACAGAGCGGGGCTCGCGGGCGGAACGGGGGTGCTGGGGTACATCCCGGCGACGTCGAACCCGGCGGGGGCAAAGACGGTGGCGCTTCGGGCGGACATGGATGCGCTCCCGATCCATGAAAAGACGGGCAAGCCCTACGCATCGCAATCGCCCGGGCTGATGCACGCATGCGGGCATGATGGGCACACCTCGATGCTCGTCGGCGTTGCACGGGCGCTTTCTAAGTTGAAGGAACGCCCGCACAACGTGTTGCTGGTGTTCCAGCCGGCGGAAGAGGGCGGAGCGGGCGGGGAGAAGATGTGCGATGAGGGGTGCCTCTCCGGCAAGATTCTTGGCACGAAGGCGGACATCATCTACGGCCTGCACGGGTGGCCCGAGATGGAACTCGGGACGGTCGCGACGCGGACGGGGCCGCTGCTCGCGGCGACGGATGAGTTCCACATCACGGTGCGCGGCAGGGGTGGGCACGCCGCGTACCCGCACGCCTGCATCGACCCGATCGTGATCGCCTCGCACATCGTGACCGCGCTGCAGACGATCGCTTCGCGCCACGCGAACCCGCTGGATTCGGTCGTGTGCACGGTGGGATCGTTCCACGGCGGGCACGCGAACAACGTGATTCCGGACTTCGCGGAGTTGATCGGGACCATCCGCACGCTGAAGCCGGGGACACGAAAGTCGGCGGAGGCGGAGTTGCGGCGGATCGCGACGGGGATCGCGGAGAGTTTCGGCGGGAAGGCGGAGATCGACTGGCGCGTCGGCTATCCCGCGACGGTGAATCACCCGGAGGCTACGGAGCGGTTCCGGCGCGTGGCGCGGGAGGCGCTCGGCGCGGAGCGCGTGATCGAGCGCGAGCACCCCACGATGGGAGGCGAGGATTTTTCGTTCTACGGCAAGCATGTGCCGGCGTGCTTCTTTTTCCTGGGATTGCGGCCGGAGTCGATGAAGACCTACCCGAATCTGCACACGCCGGAGTTCGATTTCAACGACGACGCGCTGCCGGTGGGGATCGAGATGATGACGCGGCTGGCGACGGCGCCGCTGTAAGACATTTACCGCAGAGACTCAGAGGACGCAGAGTGGAGATGGGGTTTGAGACAGTGCCGGGGGGTAGATTGTTGATGCTGGATGGTTGAACTGAGGATTGCGTGCTTTGGTGATGTGGTCGGCGCTCCCGGGCTGCGCGCGTTTGCCTACGCTGCGAAGTTGCTGCGCGAGGCTGGGCGCGTGGACCTCATCATCGTCAACGGCGAGAACTCGAAGAATGGGAGCGGGATTTCGCCCGAAACGCTGAAGGAGTTGCGGCGGGCGGGGGGGGATGCGATCACGCTGGGGGACCACTGCTTCAAGGATCGCAAGGTCTGCGATGACCTCGACGATCCGATCAAGCCCGTCGCGCGGCCGGCCAATCTCTCGACCGGGGCGCGTGGGAAGCATTTCTCACGGGTCTCGATGAGCAGCGAGCAGATGGAGCGGTTCCCGCCGATTTTCGTGGTGACGGTGCTGGGAAGGCTGTTCATGCCGCTGCCGGCGAACGATCCGTTTGAGGCGGTTGACCGCGAGGTGGCGGCGATCGCGGCGCTGGAGCCTCGGGCGCTGGTGATCGTCGAAGTTCATGCGGAGGCGACGAGCGAAAAGCAGGCCATCGTGTGGCACTGCGCGCGGAAATGGGCGGAGCGGGTGGTCGTCGTCTTCGGCACGCACACGCATGTGCAGACGGCTGATGCGCGGATCGTCGATGGGGTGCTCGCGGCGGTGAGCGACCTCGGGATGTGCGGCGGGCACCGCGGGGTGATCGGGCGGAAGATCGGGCCGGTCCTGGAGATGATGACAAACCAGAACCCGTTTCCCTACGAAGTCGCGGACGAAGACGTCAAGGCGACGGGGATCATCGTCGGGATCGACACGGCGGCGCGCCGCGCGGAGACGATCGAACTGGTGTCGATCGCGCAGCCGGGGTGAGAGAGGTGAATGGCGAGTGGGGAGAGGCGAATGGATGGGATGCTGTTTTTCCACTCGCCATTCGCCATTCGCTTCACTTCACGCCATTCTCGCCGAGCAGTCGGGACCGCTTCACGCGTGGGCCGTATTTCAGGCCGAAGCGGGACACCGTGACGTTTCTGACGTGTTCGATGGCTTCCTTGGGGGAATCGGTGATGAAGAGTCGGTCGGGGTCTTCGGGGCTGATGGTGCCCTGCTTGAGCATCGTGCCCGTGATGAACCCCATCATGGGTTCCCAGAAGGACTTGCCCATGAGGACGATGGGGAAGTTCTCGATCTTGCCCGTCTGGATGAGGACGAGGGTCTCGAAGACCTCGTCGAGCGTGCCGTAGCCTCCCGGCATGACGATGAAAGCGTAGGAATACTTGACGAGCATGACCTTGCGGACAAAGAAGTACTTGAACTCGACCCATCGGTCGAGGTAGGGGTTTGGCTGTTGCTCTTTGGGGAGGACGATGTTGCAGCCGACGGATCGTCCGCCGACGTCTTTCGCGCCGCGGTTGGCGGCCTCCATGATTCCCGGGCCGCCGCCGGTGAGGACGGTGAAGCCCGCATCGGCGAGTCTCCCCCCCACTTCGCGGGTCATGGAGTAGTACGGATGGTCTTCGGGGAAGCGGGCCGAGCCGAAGACGGTGACGCACGGGCCGACGAAGTGAAGGGCACGGAAGCCTTTGATGAACTCGAGCGCGACGCGAAGGGTCCAGAGAAGTTCGAAGCGGCGGGACTGCGGCCCTTCGAGGAACCGGATTTCGTCGGAGGGGAGGGGGCGTTTGCCCCAGGTGTCGCTCGCGGAGCCGGAAGTGATGCGGCGGAGCGTGCTGTCGCTGATCTGGGTCGGGTTGTGGATGTCGGGGTTGGTGGTCAACGCGGTGTCTCGGGGTTCCGAGGATAACTCGGATGAATCCGGTCCGAGTTCGACAGTTATCGCGGCCGATTGACCCGTCTGGACAATTGGGTGTGAATCCGGCATAGTCTTCCGAGGAGGCCGGAACCCTTGGCAGCACGAACGATCATCGCCGAACGCCCCGCAGCACGAGGGGGCGGCTTTTTTCATCATCATCTGCTCGGGGTCGAGGACCTTTCGAGGCTGGAGATCGAGACGGTGCTGAGCCTCGCCGCGGAGTACAAGGCGGCGTTGGTCTCTCGGCCGGATGAAAGGCTCGCGACGCTGCGCGGGCGGACAGTGGTCAACCTCTTCTTCGAGAACTCGACTCGGACGCGGACGAGTTTCGAGTTCGCCGCCAAGCGCCTCGGGGCCGATGTGGTGAACTTCGACGTCGCGACGAGTTCGATCGCGAAGGGTGAGACGCTGGTCGATACGGCCGAGACGATCGAGGCGCTGGGAGCCGACTTCATCGTGATGCGCCACCCCGCGTCGGGGGCGTGCCAGTATCTCATGCGGCACGCGACGGCCTCGCTCATCAACGCCGGCGACGGCTCGCACGAGCACCCGACTCAGGCGCTGCTGGATGCGCTGACCGTGCAGGAAGCGCTGGGAAGGATCGAAGGGACGAAGGTC
The DNA here is from genome assembly GCA_020054055.1 of Phycisphaerales bacterium. Taxonomy (GTDB): domain Bacteria; phylum Planctomycetota; class Phycisphaerae; order Phycisphaerales; family UBA1924; genus JAEUIV01. The sequence goes on along the minus strand of JAGVLZ010000379.1, from coordinate 15,917 downwards.
TCGATTCTCGGCGATGCGCTGCACAGCCGCGTGGCGCGTTCGGCGATCTGGGCGCTGACGAAACTGGGAGCGAAGGTGACGCTGGCGGGGCCTTCGACGCTGGTGCCGATCGAGTTTGCTTCGTTGGGTGTGCGGGTGGTGCATGACTTTGAAGAGGCCGTGGAGGACGCGGATGTGATCTACCTGCTCCGCGTGCAGACCGAGCGGCAGGCGTCCAACTTTCTCCCTTCGCTGGCGGAGTACCGCTCGCTTTTCGGGATGGATGCGGAGCGGCTGGCGCTGACCAAGCCGGGAGCGCTCATCATGCATCCGGGTCCGGTGAACCGGGGGGTCGAGGTGACGCGCGAGGTGATGGACAGCCCGCGCTCGCGGATCCTGGGGCAGGTGACCAACGGCGTGGCGGTGCGCATGGCGGTGCTGACACTTCTCGATCGTGCGCGGCAGAGCGCGGGGGTGAAGTCTTGACCACGGACGACTCCATCCTCATCGCGGGCGGCACGGTGATCGACTCGTCGCAAGCGATTCACGCGAAGCGCGACGTGCTGATCGAGGGGGGGCGGATCGCCGCGATCGCTGAAAGCATCGGGCGCGAGCGCGCGAAGCATGTGATCGATGCGACCGGACTGATCGTCTGTCCCGGGTTCATCGACCTGCATTGCCATCTGCGCGAGCCAGGTGGGTCGGCTTCGGAGACGATCGCGAGCGGCACGGCGGCCGCGGCGTCGGGGGGATTCACCACCGTCTTCTGCATGCCGAACACGAACCCGGTGTGCGATTCACACGTTGTGGTGAAGTTCATCCTCGTGCGGGCGCAGGAGGCGGGGAGCATCCGCGTCGTTCCCATCGCGGCGGTGACGCGCGATCAGAAGGGAGAGCAACTGGCGGACCTCGGTGCGTTGATGTCGGCGGGCGCCGGGGCGTACAGCGACGACGGGCGGCCCGTCTCGAACGCGATGGTGATGCGCCGGGCGCTGACCTACGCGCACATGCTCGACATGCCGATCTTCGACCACGCGGAGGACCTCAGCCTGACCGCGGATGGCGTGATGCACGAGGGGAATGTCTCGCTGCGCCTTGGGCTCAAGGGGATCCCCCGGTCCAGCGAGGCGACGATCGTGGCGCGCGACTGCGCGTTGTCGCACGAGACTGGGGGAAGGCTCCACATCTGCCATGTCTCGAACCGGGACTCGGTGGCCGCGATTCGGCACTGGAAGGATCGTGGCGCTCCGGTGACCGCGGAAGTCTCGCCACACCACCTCACCCTGACCGACGAGGCGGTGTGCGCGGGGGAGGGGTACCGCACGAGCGCCAAGATGAAGCCGCCGCTGTGCAGCGAGGACGATCGCCGCTCGCTGATCGAGGCGCTGGAGGACGGCACGATCGACTGCATCGCCACCGACCATGCGCCGCACTCGCCGCCCTCGAAAGATGCGCTTTTTCAGGATGCGCCCTTCGGCATCCTCGGATTCGAGAGCGCGTTCGCCGTCCTTTACACCACCTTTGTCGCAAGTGGTCGCTGGAAACTGGACTTCCTCATCGAGAAGATGACCTCGGCCCCAGCGGAAGTGATCGGAGCCGAGTGGGGCACGCTTCGGCCGGGTTCTTGCGCGGATGTGGCGCTGCTGAGGGTCGGCGAGCCGTATGTGTTCGATGAGGCCCGAGTGAAGTCGCTCAGCCGGAACTCCCCTTGGCTCGGGCAGTCCTTCGGCGGACGGGTGGTGGCGACGCTGGCCGAGGGGCGAGTCGTCTTCAAGGAGGAGGCCGCATTATGTGCCACTGACCCGTCCGCGGGTCCGTGCGGCCCACGCCCGGTCGTGATCGCGGATCCCACTCTGACCCGCGGACGGGTCAGCGGCACATGAGTCTCGCCAAGCCGACAGATTCTTCGCAGGCATACGCGATTCCCGCGAGATTCGTGCTATACTCTTGCTTTGATGACCAACCAGCCGCGGATTGCTCCTGAGCCCCCGTCTTCGCGGGGACCGGCGTTGCCACACGCCACGATGACTCATTTTCCGTGCGGCGCGGTGAACAAACTTGCGGAGGCCATTCGACGAACGGGGAGTCAACTGTCCGTCGGACTGGAGCCTTGTGCCGCCTATCTGCCGGCTGGTTTCTCTCCCGACGTGAAGGGGTATGAGCGTTTCCTCCGCACGGTCATCGACGCGACCGTGGGGATTGTCGCGGCGTACAAGTTCAACCTCGCATTCTTCGAGGCGCTCGGCCCGCCGGGGTGGGAACTGCTGTTCAAGATCCGGCGGGTGCTGCCGGACGATGTGCTCATCATCGCGGACGCGAAGCGCGGCGACATCGGCACCACCGCGGAGCACTACGCCCGCGCGCTCTACGACGAACTCGGCGCGGACAGCGCCACGGTCAACCCGCTGATGGGGCGCGACTCCGCCGAGCCGTTCCTCGCTCACGCCGACAAGTTGACGTACTTTCTCGTGCTCACCTCGAACCCCGGCGCGCAGGATTTCCTGATCCCCGGCGGGTTGTACCGCTCGATCGCATCCGGCGTGTCTTCGTGGAACTCGCGCGGCAACTGCGGCGCGGTCGTCGGGGCGACGAGGCCGGGACGGGTGGCGGAGATTCGGGGGTTGATGCCTGAGATTCCTTTCCTGATTCCCGGCATCGGCGCGCAGGGTGGTGATCTGGAAGTGGTGGCGCGGGAGGGGCGCGGATCATCCGCGTCTTCGAGGACTCAGGCGCGGCTTCTCTTTCATGTCACGCGCGGAGTACTTCCGTTGAAGAGCGACGCGGGCGATGCGAGCGCGATCATCCGCGCGAAAACCGGGGAATGGAACTCAAGGGTCACTGCGGCGTTGGACGGGAGGGGGGCATGACGATCGGCGAGGAAACGCGAGCGCTTCTGGAGGAAGCGGGCGCGCTGAAGCGCGGCCATTTCATCCTTTCGTCCGGGCTGCACAGCGACCGATATTGTCAGTGCGCGGCGCTCTTCGAGAGGCCGGAGATTGCGGCGAAGGTGGCGGGATTGCTGAAACGGTCGCTGCCGACGGGGCTGAGAGTGGATGTCGTCCTCTCCCCCGCGCTCGGCGGAGTTCTCTGGGGCTACGAACTCTCGCGGGTGCTTGGTTGCCGGAACGTCTTTGCCGAGCGTCTGCCCGGCGCGGCCTTCGAGCTCAAGCGCGGGTTCGACATCCGCCCCGGCGAGCATGTGCTGCTCGCTGAGGATGTTGTCACCACGGGAGGTTCGGTGAGCGAACTCGTGCCGCTGGTCGCGCGAGCGGGCGCCGATCTCGTCGGGTTTGCAGTCATCGCCGATCGGTCGCGCGGGGAGTTCAAGCCAGTCTCGGCGCTCTTCGCGTTGACGACGCTGGATTTCGAGACATTCAAGCCCGAGGCTCTCCCGGAGCGTCTCCGATCCATCCCGGCCGTGAAGCCGGGGAGCCGCGTGAGAGTTGGAGGCGCAACGTGAAGCGTGGCCGACGTTTTCCGCGTCTTTGCGCGATGACTCGCTTAGACGCGGCTTCTCAGGAGGTAGCGGAATGACGGCAACGATGGGCGCACGCACGAAGGGAGCGATTGAGGTTCAAGTGAAAGACTTACCGCGACACGCCGCGCTGGTCCTCGAGGATGGCACGCGCTTCGAGGGCACGTCCTTCGGCCACCCCGAGAGCATCGCGGGCGAGGTCGTCTTCAACACCGGCATGGTCGGGTACCCGGAATCGCTGACCGATCCCTCCTATTGCGGGCAGATTCTCACCTGCACCTATCCGCTCATCGGCAACTACGGCGTGCCCGCTCCGCATGACGAAGGCGGGATGGACCGCTACATGGAATCGTGGAAGATCCACGCTCGCGCGATCGTGGTGAGCGACTATTCGACCCGACACAGCCATTGGAACGCGGGGCGCAGCCTGGCCGACTGGTTGAAGAGCGAACGCATCCCGGGGATCACCGGCGTTGACACGCGCACGCTGACCAAGCAACTGCGCGAGAAGGGGTCGATGCTGGGCAAGATCGTGGTGGAGGGGCGCGACGTCCCCCTGTACGACCCGAACACCGAGAACCTTGCGCCAAGAGTGTCGATCGAGAAGCCGATTTTGTATGCGCCGAAAGGGAGGCCGGTCGCGCGCGTCGCCGTGATCGACTGCGGCTGCAAGCACAATATCGTGCGCTCGCTGGTGAATCGCGGGCTGGAGGTGCTGCGCGTGCCGTGGGATCATGACCTGGGCGGCGAAAAGGTCGCGGGGGTGATGATCTCGAACGGGCCGGGCGATCCGGTGCAGTATGGCGCGACGATCTCGACGGTCCGTGCCCTTGTTGAGAAGGGGATGCCGATCTTCGGCGTGTGCCTGGGCAATCAGATGCTGGCGCTCGCGATCGGCGCGAAGACCTATAAACTGAAATACGGCCACCGCGGGCAGAACCAACCCGCCATCGAGGTCGGCACCGACCGCGCCTACATGACAAGCCAGAATCACGGCTTCGCGGTCGATGAAAAGACGCTTCCCGCCGGGTGGTCGGCCTGGTTCATCAATCTGAACGACGGGACGAACGAGGGGATCCGCCACGAGAGCGGCAGGTTCCGCAGCGTGCAGTTCCATCCCGAGGCGTGCCCCGGGCCGGTGGATACCGCGTACCTGTTCGATCAGTTCGCCGGGTCGCTCTAACAGAAAGACATTTACCGCAAAGACGCAGAGGGCGCAGAGTTGGGATTGGGTTCGAGCAGGAGAGACAATCGACGATGACCAGTTCAGCCACCACCGCATCTAGGTCTGATCACCTATCAGGTTCTTCTCTGCGCTCTCCGCGTCTCCGCGGTCAAACCTCCGTCGGGCCGCGCGAGAAGGTGAAGAAGGTGGTCATCCTCGGCTCGTCCGCGCTCAAGATCGGCGAGGCGGGGGAGTTCGACTATTCCGGCAGCCAGGCGATCAAGGCCCTCAAGGAGGAGGGCATCGAAACGATCCTCATCAATCCGAACATCGCGACGATCCAGACCTCCGACTACCTGGCGGACGAGGTTTACTTTCTTCCGGTGACCGCGCACTTTGTCGAGGAAGTGATCAAGAAGGAAAAGGCCGACGGGATTCTCCTCTCCTTCGGCGGGCAGACGGCGCTCAACTGCGGCCTCGACCTCTACCGCAAGGGGATCCTGAAGCAACACAACGTCAAGGTGCTTGGCACGCCGGTCCAGTCGATCATCGACACCGAAGACCGGCAGAAGTTCGCCGACAAACTCGCGGAGATCGGCGCTCACTGCCCGCGCAGCAAGGCTGCCACAACCGTGGACGACGCGATGAAGATCGCGGACGGCCTCGGATATCCCGTGATGCTCCGCATCGCGTATGCGCTGGGCGGCCTCGGCTCGGGAGTCTGCCGCGATGAAGAGACGCTGCGGATGCGCGTCGAAAAGGCCCTCTCCTATGGCCCGCAGGTGCTCATCGAGGAATACCTCGAAGGTTGGAAGGAAGTCGAATACGAAGTCGTCCGCGACCGCTTCGACAACTGCCTCACCGTCTGCAACATGGAGAACCTCGACCCGCTGGGCATCCACACGGGGGAGAGCATCGTCGTCGCGCCTTCGCAGACACTCTCGAACTCCGAGTACCACATGCTCCGCGAGGTCGCGATCAAAGTGATCCGCCACCTCGGGATCGTGGGCGAGTGCAACATCCAGTACGCGCTCGACCCCGCGAGCGAGACCTATCGCATCATCGAGGTCAACGCGCGCCTCTCGCGCTCTTCCGCCCTCGCCAGCAAGGCCACCGGGTATCCGCTCGCCTTCGTCGCGGCGAAACTGGCGCTCGGCTACGGCCTGCACGAACTTCCGAACGCCATCACGAAGGAAACCAGCGCGTTCTTCGAGCCGGCGCTCGACTACATCGTGGTCAAGATCCCGCGCTGGGACCTTCGCAAGTTCAAGCGGGTCTCCCGCCGCATCGGCTCCGCGATGAAATCAGTCGGCGAGATCATGGCCATCGGGCGCACCTTCGAGGAGGCGTTCCAGAAGGGTCTGCGGATGCTGGAGATCGGGGTTCGCGGGATCGTGGCCAACGATGGGCCGCGCGAGCCGCTCTTTGACGATCTGGACAAGGAACTCTCGGAGCCGACGGAGCAGCGCATCTTTGCGGTGGCGGCGGCGCTGGAGCAGGGCTACACGATCGACCGAATTCATCGTCTGTCGCACATCGACGAGTGGTTTCTCGAAAAGATCGCGCACATCGTGGAGATCGAGGCACGCCTGAAGACGGCGGCGTGGCCGATCGAAACTCCGCTGCTGATCGAATCCAAAAAAGCAGGCTTCTCCGACGGTCAACTTTCGATCCTCACGAAGAAGCCCGAGAACGATGTGTTCACCCTCCGCAAAGAGCGGAAGGTCCGCCCCATTGTCCGGCAGATCGACACCCTCGCCGGTGAGTTCCCGGCGCAGACCAACTACCTCTACCTCTCCTACCACGGCGTCGCGGACGACGTCACCTTCCTGGACCACGACGGGGTGCTCATCCTCGGCTCGGGCGCCTACCGCATCGGCTGCTCCGTCGAGTTCGATTGGTGCTGCGTCAACGCGGGGCTGACCCTTCGGCGCGAGGGGTACCACACCGTCATGCTCAACTGCAATCCCGAAACGGTCAGCACCGATTACGACGAGTTCGACCGCCTCTTCTTCGATGAGATCAGCCTCGAGACCGTCCGAGAGATCGCGGACAAGATGGACTTGCTGGGCGTCGTCATCTCGATGGGCGGCCAGACGCCCAACAACCTTGCGCTGCCGATCCATCGCTCGGGCATCCGCATTCTTGGCACGTCACCCGACTCGATCGACGCCGCGGAGAACCGTCACCGCTTCTCGTCGATGCTCGATGAACTGGGTGTCGATCAGCCCGAGTGGCGCGAACTCTCCACGCTGAGCGAGGCGCTCGCCTTCGCGAAGAAGGTGGAGTATCCGGTGCTCGTCCGCCCTTCGTATGTGCTCTCGGGCGCGGCGATGGCGGTCGCGAGCAACGATGTCGAACTGACGCGCTACCTCGGACGGGCGGCGCTGCTTTCCCCCGAGCACCCGATCGTGATGAGCAAGTTCCTCGAGAACGCCAAGGAGATCGAGTTCGACGCCGTGGCCAAGGATGGCGAGATCGTGGTCTACGCCATTTCCGAGCACCTCGAGAACGCGGGCGTTCACTCGGGGGACGCCACGCTCGTCTTCCCGGCGCAGCGCACCTATCTGGAAACCATGCGTCAGGTCCGCAAAGCCTCGCGCAAGATCGCCAACAAACTGAACATCAACGGCCCCTTCAACATCCAGTTCATCGCCAAGAACAACGACGTGAAGGTCATCGAGTGCAACCTGCGCGCCTCGCGCTCCTTCCCCTTTGTCTCGAAGGTCATCAAGCACAACTTCATCGAGACGGCGACCAAGGTCATCATGGGCCAGAGTGTCGAGAAGATCGACAAGGCCATCTTCGACCTCAACCACGTCGGCGTGAAGGCCCCCCACTTCTCCTTCACCCGCCTCGACGGCGCCGATCCCACGCTCGGGGTCGAGATGGCCTCCACCGGCGAGGTCGGCTGCCTGGGCGAGGACTTCTCGGATGCGTTCCTGAAGGCGCTGATCTCCGTCGGCTATCGCCTGCCGATCAAGAACGTGCTCTTCTCCGCCGGGCCGACCGAGAGCAAGGCCGACCTGCTCCCCGCCGCGAGGTCGCTGCACGCGATGGGGGTGAAGTTTTTCGCGACCGCCGGCACCGCCAAGTTCCTCCGCGAGAACGGCGTGCCGGCCGACACCGTCTCGTGGCCCCTCGACAAGACACCGCCCTCCGCCGTCGATTTCATCAAAGAGGGGAAGGTCGATCTGGTCATCAACATCCCGCGTTCGAGCGAGGAAGAGGAACTGACCAACGGGTACATGATCCGCCGTGCGGCGGTCGACTACAACGTGCCGCTGGTCACGAACCGTCAGTTCGCGCTCAGGCTCGCGGAGTCGCTTTCTCGCGTGGCGTTGAACGAACTGGAAATCAAGCCGTGGTCGGAATACTGAGCCTTGCGGCGGGTTGCTTTGTTGATCGACGAAGCCCGCGCACGGCGCTCGGGTGAACCCTGATCGACCACTATCTCGCAAAGGGCACGACATGAAACGCATCGCACCATTGCTCCTCCTCGCCGCCTGCGCCCTTGGTTGCGCCTCGCAGTCGAGGGACACGGCCGTCGCCGCCGTCCCCGTCAACAAGGTCTGCGCCATCATGCACGAGCACCCGGTGGAGGAGAAAGATCCAACCACCGTCTCCTGGAAGGGGCAGACCGTCGGCTTCTGCTGCGCCGCCTGCGCCGATGATTGGAAGAATCTCTCCGCCTCGGACAAGGACAAGGCCCTCGCGGCCGCGATGGCCGCGAAGTAAGCGCGGCCGTCAGCCCAGGTCGATCCGTTGCTGATACATCGGCCTCGCGCACTCGATCCCGAAGATTGATTGGATCGTCCGCGCACACGCGGCACGCGCCGGGTCCTCGCCGTGATTCAGGATCACCCGCGGCCTCGCCCCCGCCATCGGCCGCAGCCACTCGATCAACTCCGATTGTCCTGCGTGCGCGGAGAAGCCGCCCAGCGTGTGGATCTTCGCCTTCACCGCGATCGGTTCGTTCATGATGGTGACGCGCTTCGCCCCCTCGACGAGTTCGCGCCCGAGCGTCCCCTGCGCCTGGAAGCCGACGATGACGACGTGCGTTTCGGGCTTCCATAAGCCGTGACGCAGGTGATGGATGATCCGGCCGCCGGTACACATGCCCGAGGCGGCGATGATGATCGCGCAGCAGTCGAGGTCGTTCAGCGCCCTCGATTCTTGCGGAGACCTGGTGAATCGCAGCCCCGCGAAGTTCAGCGGCGCGTGCCCCTCCGCGGTGACCCGCCGCGACGTGTCGTCGAGCATCTCCGGGTGACGCCGGTAGAGTTCGGTCGCCTCCGTCGCCATCGGGCTGTCGATGTACACCGGCGTGTTGCCCAGCCGACTCGCCTCGCGCAGGCGTCCGAAGTGATAGATCAGGTTCTGCGTGCGCCCGACCGCGAACGCCGGGATCAGCACCCGCGCCGACTGCTTCTCCGCGGCAAGGATGACATCCGCGAACTCATCGATGGTGTGCGCCAGCGGCCGGTGGTCGCGGTCGCCGTAGGTGGATTCGAGGATCACCACGTCCGCCGCGCTGAACTTCACCGGGTCGCGGAGCAGGGGTGAACCTTTCACCCCGACATCCGCCGAAAAGGCGATCGATCGCTCGTGATTCTTCGCCGTCTTCGCGCGGACCATCACGCTCGCGGAGCCGAGGATGTGCCCCGCATCAACGAACCGGATCGAGACCCCCTGCGCAATTTCCTGATCTCGTTCGTAGGGCAGGGGCCGCATCGTCGAGATGGCGTGCTCGACATCCTCGATGCTGTAGAGCGGGCGTAGCGCGGCCGCGTCACGGCCGCGCCGCCTCCTCTGCCTCGTGACACGCTCGTAATCCATCTGCTGAAGGAACGCCGCATCGCGCAGCAGGATCTCGGCGAGTTCGATCGTCGCGGGAGTCGCCCAGATCTCTCCGCGGAAGCCAAGCCCTCCATCATTCTTCGGCCGCACCAGAAGCGGGAGGCGGCCGCAGTGATCGATGTGCGCGTGCGTCAGGACGACGGAGTTCAGCCGCTCGGCGTCGAAGGGGGGAGCCTTCCGGTTTCGCGCCGTGTAGATCGCACCCCCCTGGTGCATGCCGAAATCGACGAGCACACGGGCCGAGCCGGTATCGAGCAACGTGGCGGACCCGGTGACTTCGCCCGCGGCGCCGCAGAAGGTGAGGGAGAGGGGCATATTGCTTAGAGGGTATCGACAGGTGAAAAACTACGCCTTGCACCGCTCCACCGCCAGATCGTGCGCCTGGTGGTAATGCTTCCCGAGCCGCGCCCAGTCGAACTCCGCCGCGTGGCGTTCGACCTCGTTCCGCAGGTCGATCCTCCCGCGCCGTTCGAGGCGGCAAAAAGCGAGCAGCCATCGCGCCAGTTCCGCCGCGGAGTCATGGAACGATCGTCCGCGCCGCTTCAAGACATGCAGCCCCCACATGTCATGCTCGCGGAACTTTTCATCGACGTAGCGCCCGAACCCCGCGAGGTCGCTCGTGATCGCCGGCACGCCCATCGCGATGCATTCCAGCGGCGTGTAGCCCCACGGCTCGTAGGCGCTCGGAAAAATCCCGACGTGGCAGCCGCGGACGAACTGGTCGTAGTCCATCCCCCACAGCGGGCTGGTCGGGCTGATGAAGTCGGGGTGATAGACCACCTTCACCGGATCATCCGGCTTGTTGAAGAGTTGCAGGTGCCGAATATGCGTCAGCACCGGGTCCTTCGAGTCATCGTCGAGCACATGCGTGACGACCGGCGGAAGCCCCTGCGACCGCAGCGCTTGCTGGGTTCGCTTGTAGCGCATCGCCCAGTATGGATCGACCATGTCGTCGATGTTGACCTTTTCCCCCTTTGCCGCGCGGGGAAAGAGCCCGTCGCCCACGCCGCGCATGATCTCCTGGCACACCTCGCGCAACTCATTCAGCACGCCGCGCTTCTCGAGCACCTGAGGATGGATCGACCGCGTGGGCCGCCGCGTCACTATGAAGAAGACGACCGTCGTCGGGATACCGAAGGTCTTCAACTGCGCGTTCAGCCGCGCCATTGCCTCCAGGCAAAGATCGAATCCCTTGTTCCGCGGCTCGTACCGCCCGCTCGTGAAGACGTACAGCGTCCGCTCGAGATCGAACGAGTACGAGGGAAAGAAGTGCCCCATCGTGAAGCGGTGGATCCGCTCCTTGAAGCGCGCGTGCAGCGCCTGGAGCTCGTGCGGTGCTTCGTACCGGTCGATGTTGATCCCGTTCGGCAGCACGGCGTCCGGCTTCCGCCCCAGCAACGCCTCGCATTCCTCCGCCGTGATCGAGGAGACCGTCGTCATCACATGCGTCCCGTGAGCGCACGAGCGCTCGATCGAGTGCTGCGCCTCGACGAGGTATTTCTTTGCCTCAGCCGCCTGATCCAGCCGCCAGAGGTTGCCGTAGAAGTTCTCGTCGTTCGAGGCGATGTAGCGGCCGAGGAGCGTCGCGTGCGTTGTAAAAACCGTCGCGACGGGGAGTTTCTCGCGCCTCATCTCCGCGATCGCGAGGCCGCCGAGCCACTCATGGAAGTGCGCGAGCAGGCGCGGCGTCGCGCGTTCGACATTCCAAGGCCAGATCGTCGAGGCCTTGCGCAGCAGTCTCAGCACCGCATCGCCGAAGGCAATCGACAGGTCGATCGCCCAATCGCCGGGCGGCGTGGTGATCTTGTGATGCTCCCAAAGGATGAACTTCAGTTGATCGAGGCGCAGCACCGGCAACTGATGCTCGATGAGCAACGCCCGCGGCCGACCCGGGACGAGCCAGTTCCCATGATGCACCCGCAACCGATCCTGCGCCAGCGCCTCCACCAACTTCTGCCAGGGCCCCGTCGGCGGCGTCGCCTCGAACTCCAGCGCCGCTTGCGACTCTACATAAGGCCCGACGACGCAGTACCGATCCCCCCACCGCTGCACCATCGCCGCGGACTTGGACCGGATGACCTGATAGATCCCGCCGACCTGGTTGCAAACCTCCGTCGACACCTCGAAGCACGCTTCGACGGAGTTGGAAGCGCGCGCGAGCGGATCGCGGGCAAGCGCGGCGGCGGTCGGGGTGGCATCAGGGGTCGGCACGGGGCGGACAATCTATCAAGGAAAGGCATTCACCACAGAGGCACAGAGACACAGTGAAGAGATAGAGATGGGCATCGGATCAGAGGATGGGTCCTGGGTGTTGCGCGCTGCTGAAGGATGAGCGCTCCCCCACTCTCTTTGCCACACGCTCTCCGCCTCTGTGTCTCTGCGCCTCTGTGGTGAATGCCTTTCAGGTTGGCACCTCCGCCCACTTCTTCTCCAGCCGCTTCGCCGACACCGGCACGATCGTCCCGAGTTCCTGTGCGAAGAGCGACACGCGGAACTCCTCGATGAGCCACCGGAACTCGATGAGAGCCGCATCATCGCGCCCCTGCTCGTTGAACTGCGTTGCACGATCCAGATACGCGACCCAGAATGGCCGGACCTGATCCATCAGCGGCCGATCGCGTTCGACACCGGCCGCGCCGCCGGTCAGCATCCGTTGCACACGCCGCTCCACCGCCTGCGAGTAGCGCGGCACATGCCGAAGCCACTCCCAGGGGGTCGCGCTCACGAAACCGGGCGTCAGCAGCATGGCCATCTGAAGCCGGACATCGCTCGCCGAGGGATGCAGCGCCGGAGCCAGCCTGGTCGGAGCATTCGGCGGCGCGATGAACTCCGGGTACTTCAGCGCGAGCGCATGTCGCGATCGCAGGATCGCGTGAACAGTCTTGATCGCCACATCCGCGGCCGCACCAAGCGCATCCCAGCCGGCATCGAGCCGTGCGGCGAAATCCTCCTTGTCGCGGATGACCTCCGTATGCCCTTCGAGAAACGCGATGTGCGCCGTCAAGTCGCCAAGGTCTTCCTTCAGGTCTTTCGGGGAGCCGATCGGCCCGTACGCGACGAGCATCGCCTGCATCTCAGGCGAGTGATCGATGTGCCAGCGGGTCTCCTCTCGCGCGCGAAGCGCAAAGAGCCGCCGCAGCCCGCGCCCGGTCGCCAAGTCCGCCCGCGCCGCCGAATCGAACAGGCGCAATCCGACTTTGGAAGCCGGCGCGTGAACCGATTCCGACATCGCGGGAGTGCGCGGGTCCACCAGCCCCGGAAACGCAGGGAAGCGCATCCCGCCGCGCTCGACCAGCACCTCACGCGGCAACTGCTCGAAGTCCCAATCAGACAGCCCCTCGCGATTCCAAGGCGACTTCTCGGTCGTCGCCAGCGATGCCTGCACCAACCCGCGCAACTGCGACTGAATCGCCGCAAGGTCGCGCCCCTCTGCAAGCACTTTGTCTTGCCCACCGCCCCCCACCGCGGCGGCTTCGATGACTCGCACGCTCATCAGCAGTTCGGGGGCAAGCGCGGCCAAGTCAAACTCCCGCGGCTCGATCGCCACGCCGCTCAGTCTCCCGAGCGCCCGCGCCAGCGCCTCCGTCAGGCTCCCTTCTCCGAACGGCATCATCGCCAGCGCCTTCTCCGCGAAATCCGGTGCCGGCACGAGCGTCCGCCTCGTCTCCTTCGGGAGCGTGCGCATCAGCGCCACGATCTTCTCCTCGATCATTCCGGGAACCAGCCACTCGATCCGATCGGCCGTCAGCACCCCCAGCGCCGGCAGCGGCACGACAACCGTCACTCCATCGGCCGCGTGACCCGGCTGGTACCGATATTCCAGAGCGAATCTCGGCGATCCATCCGCCGAACCCACGACCAGTTCATCGGGGTACTCACTCTTCAGCGCTGCGGCGTCGATCCCCGCACCGGGCCGGATCAGGTCGCCCATCGACATGAACAGGATGCGCGGATTCTCCCGCTGCGCGCCGCGCACCCAACTCTCGAAGGTCTGCCCGCTGTAGGCATCCGGCGGCAGGCGCCTGTCGAAGAAATCAAATCTCGCCCGCACATCCATCACGAAGTCTCGCGTCCGCAACTTGTGCTGGAGCGTGTCGACCTGCTCCGCCATCGCCTTGTTGTTCCTGGCAAAGGGCTGATTCGACCAGTACTGCCCCTCGATCAGCGCGTGATGAATGAAGATCTCGCGTGCCGTCTTCGGGTTGATCGGCCCGTAATGCACGCCGCGTGCTGCGACCAACTCAAGCCCGAAAAGCGTGATCCGCTCGCTCGCGCGCACCTGAGCCCGCGGCTCATCCCAGTGCGGATCGAGATGAGACTTCTTCAGCAGGTGCGCCCCCGCGTGCTCGATCCATTCCGGCCGCACCGCCGCGACCGTGCGCGCGTACTGCTTCGTCGTCTTCACGATCTCCGCCGCCACCACCCACTTCGGGTTCTTCTTGAAGAGCCCCGAACCCGGGAAGATGTTGAAGCGGAGCCCGCGCGGGCCGTGATACTCAAAGCGATTCGTCGTCTGCTTCGTCGCCTCGGGCAGCACGCCCACGCTGCTCAGCAGACCGGTCAGCAGCGCGCGATGCAACGCCGGGTGCGATGGATCTCCGGGCTTCGCCGCCAGCGCCCGAGGCTGCCCTGGAATCGGCGCGCTCTCATTGGGCCGCTTGGGTTTCTCATCCCGAACCCCATCCCCGATCCGCATCCCCATCTCGCCCACCGACTCCTTCAACTGCGAATGCACATCGTGCCATTCGCGCATCCGCACGAACGAGATGAACTGCTCCTTGCACCACTTGCGCAGTTTGCTGCCGGTCAGGTGCTTCGCCTGCTCGTGGTACGCCTTCCACAGTTTCAGGAAGCCGACGAAGTCCGACGCCGGGTCGGCGAAGAGCGCGTGCGCCCGGTCCGCTTTCTCCGCGAGTTCAATCGGCCGCTCGCGCGGGTCCTGCACCGAGAGCGCCGCCGCGACGATCAGCATGTCCGCGAGACAGTTCTCCGCCTCCCCCGCGAGGATCATCCGCCCGATGCGCGGGTCCACCGGCAGGCGCGCCAGTCGTTGCCCGATCTCCGTCAGCCGAGGCTCCGCGTCCCCAGGGTCTTCCATGATTGCGCCGAGTTCGACGAGCGTGTCGTAGCCATCGCGGATCATCCGCGGGTCGGGTGGTTCGATGAACGGGAACCGATCCACTCGCCCCAGCCTCAGAGACGCCATCTGCAGGATCACCGCCGCGAGGTTGGTCCGCAGGATCTCCGGGTCGGTGAATCTCGGCCGCGCCTCGAAATCCTGCTCCGAATACAACCGGATGCACACTCCATCCGAGAGCCGCCCGCAACGCCCCTTTCGCTGGTCCGCCGACGCCTGGCTCACCTTCTCGATCGGCAGGCGCTGCACCTTCGTCCGCGCGCTGTAGCGGCTGATCCGCGCGAACCCCGGATCGATCACATAGCGGATCCCCGGCACCGTCAGTGATGTCTCCGCGACGTTCGTCGCCAAGATGATGCGCCGCATCCCCGGCACCACGCGGAAGACGCGCTGCTGCTCCTCCCCCGACAAACGCGCATACAGCGGCAGCACCATCGTCGATGGCGGATGATGCTTCCGAAGATTCTCCGCCGTCTCGCGGATCTCCCGCTCACCCGAAAGAAAGATCAGGACATCGCCAGCGTGCATCCCCGTCGCCGCGAGTTCATCCACCGCGCGGAGAATCGCCTCCTGCAAATCCGGCTCATCCTCATCCACATCCTCCTCATCCGGCTCGCGCTCCAGCGGCCGATACCGCGCGCTCACCGGGTACACGCGCCCCGACACCTCGATGATCGGGGCGCCATTTCCCCTCGCGTCCGCGAAGTGCTTCGAAAATCGGTCAGGATCAATCGTCGCGGACGTGACGATCACCTTCAGGTCCGGCCGTCTTGGCAGCAGTTGCCGCAAGTACCCGAGCAGGAAGTCGATGTTCAGGCTCCTCTCGTGCGCCTCGTCGATGATGATCGTGTCGTACGCGTTCAGGTCGCGGTCCCCCTGCGTCTCCGCGAGCAGGATGCCGTCGGACATCACCTTGATGTAGTTGTCGGGCCGCGTCTCATCGTTGAAGCGCATCTTGGCCCCGACCGGGCACCCCGACGCTCCCAAACGCGAGCCCAACTCTTCCGCGATCCGCGCCGCGACCGCCCGAGCCGCGATCCGCCGAGGCTGCGTGTGCCCGATCAGCCCCGCGACACCGCGCCCCAACTCCAGACAGATCTTCGGCAACTGCGTCGTCTTCCCCGAGCCGGTCTCGCCGCAGAGCACGATCACCTGATTCGCCGCGACAGCCGCCTTGATTTCCTCGCGCTTCGTCGAAACAGGCAACTCCACCGGAAACTCCGGCTTCGGCAGCGAAGCAAGCCGCCCCTCCCGCCTCCGCACCGAATGCTCAATCTCCCGCGCCACTCGCTCGACCTCAC
>JAGVLZ010000057.1 GCA_020054055.1 Phycisphaerales bacterium | reverse complement strand
CGCGGCGGTGACCGCCGCGACCGGCGATGGTGGATAAGCCGCACGGCGAAGGATTTTGAGCGCTCGGAGCCCCGCCCGGTCAACCGCCGGGCGGGTTTTTGATTCTCACTTTCGCTACGGGCACGCGACGCCTCACGCGGTGATATCGCTGAAGTTGACGGCGGCGTCGTGGTTGCTGTCGCCCGGCCCGTTGACCGGGTAGGTCGCCCCCCAGTTCGTGAGGACCGAGGTGATGTCGCTGAAGTTCACGATGCCGTCTCCGTTGGCGTCCCCGGGGCGGGGGGACGGCGCGAGGCCGCAGCCTTCGTTCAACAAGATTTCGACGAGGTTGTTCGATGCCTGCGCCGACGCGATATCGGCGCGGCCATCGCCGTTGACGTCCGCGGCGGTGATGTCCCACGGTCCGCCCACGGAGCGCGCGTGAAACGACGGCGGGCCGAAGGTTCCGTCGCCCACGCCGTTCAGCACCGCCGCGGCGTGGAAGGACGGCGTGTTGATGGTCGCGCCCTGCAATATCCCGCCGACGAGGTCGGCCACCATGTCGTCGTTGACATCGGCCGCGCACACGCTGAACGCGCGCGGCTCGACCTGGATCCGCGGGAGCGCCGCGAACGCGCCCACGCCGTCGTTCAGCATCACTGACACGCTCGAATCGAAGTTGTTGGCGGTGGCGACGCCGACGGTTCAGTTGCCGTCGAAGTCCGCGAGCGTCATGAGGGCCGCGCCGAGGTTGTGCATCACCGGGTTGGTCGCGCCGAAATCCATCGAAGCAGCGAACGCGGCGTTGCCCTCGTTGTAGAGAACCGTGATCCCGTCGTTGATATAGGGACGAAGCACGATGCGGTCGATGTCGGAGTCGCCGTCGAGGTCGCTCAGGGCGACGTGAAAGACATCCGTGCCGAGGACCAGCGCCGTGCCCGCGATGAAGCCGCCCGCGCCGTCATTGATACCGGCACGAGCAGCCCGTCGCCCCGTGCGCCGACGAGGATGTCGTCGAAGGCGTCCGCGCTAAGTTTCGCGATGGCGAGCGTGTACGGCCAATCGCCGACGGGGACAGCGAGCGCGGGGGGCGAAAGTCCCGTCGCCGTTGCTCAGGATGACGGCGGTCTCGAACTCGTTGTCCCTCGTCGCGACGATGTCGGCATAGCCGTCGGCGTTCAGGTCGCCCGTGGCGACGGCGCGGGGGGAGCCGCCGGAATCGAACTGGAGGACGGGGAAGGGGGAGTGGCAGGCGGGGGTGCCGGCGCGGGTTGGGGCGGCCGAGGCGGTGATGACGCGTGCGAGTTGGATGCAGGTGAATCGCATGAAGGAGTGTCGCTCCGGTTTGTGCGCGGGTGGTCGAGGCGAGAAACGGCGTCAACGTCGGCCGAGCCAATAGTGCAACGCGATGCGGCTGAAGCCCACAGAATTGCGGACATCGCGACCACTTTCGCATACCTTTTTGTAGGAGACAGCCCCAATTACTCGAAGTTGGAGTCAGTTCGCTATTGTGCTGACTGAGATCCGCGATGCTATCCAAAGGACCAACATTCTCGAATCCGCCGCTCGTTGAAACAGCGATCAGCCTTCAGTTTGATCCGATCGAGGGATTCTGCAACGCTCATCTTGGGTTGTTCTGGGAGCAGGCTGGGCTGGCAAAGGACTTTGTGAGGTTGAACGATGCTCCACTGATCGAGCAGCAGCTCGAACGCTTTGGTTCGGAGCAATCGTTTTTTCCCCCTGGCCCGTGGCTGCGCGTGAATGCGGGAGGCGGCAGCGCACGTCTCCAGGCTACGACTCGATCCGAGGAGCGCGTGATCCAGATTCAGAATGGGCGGCTTGTTCACAACTGGCGACGGATTGGGACGGGAGGTTATCCGAGGTTCGCAGCCAATCTGCCTGAGTTCATGGGAGTCGTCGAACTTTTGAGTGCCTTCGTGAAGAAAGGTTTCGGCAATCCGATTCCATGGAACCAATGGGAAGTGGTGTATGTGAACATGATTGAGCAGGAGGGGCTTTGGGCGTCCCCCTCCGACTGGCCTTCAGTACTTCCAGCGATCTTCGGAGATGCCGGGTCGGCGGGACCGGGTCCTTTGGATTCGGCGTCGGGATCGTGGCGATTCGAACTGCCGGATCGTCAAGGGAGGTTGCACTTGGAGGTACAGCATCTCCGGGGCGGCCCCCAAGCTTCCGCGAATCAGCGCATGCTGTTGCAACTGACAGCGCGAGGTCCGGTAAAAGGGCAAGGTGCGACAGATCTTGAGGCGGGATTGAACCTCGGGCACGATTCGGTCGTACAGACATTTGTCCGAGTGTCCAGCGAGAAAGCCCAGACGCAATGGGGACGGCAATCATGACCACCTTGGCTTCTCATCAATCGAGCGTTGTCAACCCACGGCATCCCCAGCGTCAGTCGAGCGGCGCGCCGCCGGAGATGCTCATTACTCGATCGCGTCCGGGAGCCGATCAGGGCTGGGGGTCTCTCGTGGACGAACTGCTTCGTTGGAGGTCGTCGGGCGAATCGCTTTTCGACGCGGATGATCGCCCTTCTTCTGTGGCGATTGACGCTGCACTCGACTTGATCCAGTTCCACCGCGACTCACTTCCCGCTCCCACGTCCGCAACGCCGTCGGGCAATAGAGGCATCTTTCTTGAGTGGCGCAGAGCGAATGGAAGTAGCATCGTCGAGTCGATCGAGTTCGATGCTTCCGGAGCAGCCGAGTATGTACTCATCGAGTCAGGAAAAGTCAGGCAGCTAATCCCATCCTACGACTGGCGAGGATAGCCGGCGCACAGGTGAACTGGTAGTCGCTGGAGCGGTTCGGTACATTCCGCACCGTGATGGCGACTCTTGTTGCGCGAATTCCTGATGAGGAAATGGTTTACCGCCGGGTGCCACCCAAGTGGCCCAATGAGGAGGACCGCCTTCCTCGAACTTATACCAATCGCACTTGATTCCCGCGCGCCGTTCGGCGCTTGTTAGGTGCGTCAGTCGGCCTGGCGTTGGCGCGGCGTGTTGAGTTGTGTCAGACTGTCG
>JAGVLZ010000239.1 GCA_020054055.1 Phycisphaerales bacterium | reverse complement strand
GAGGCCGCGGTGGTCGTCGTGCCCGGCGCGGGGTTCAGCCCGGCGGCGAGGGACTACTTCCGCATCGCGCTGACGGTGGAAACACCACGGCTGCGCGAAGCGATCGAGCGCCTCACGCGCTTGAACTGGAAACTGTAAACGGGGGCCACGGCCAGCGCAGTCGGCCGTGGCAGGTTGAACGCACGCGCCCCTCCGCACCCCACGGCCGACTCCTTCGAAGACTCAGCCGCTGGCCGTGGCACCCGAGTCCATTTTTTATGGATTGAACTCGATGATGTCCGCAACCTCATCCGCGCGGACCGCGTCCTCGAGCAGCGCGGCATCGACGCCGTCGAGCACGCCGTTGTTGTCGAGGTCCGCTTCGCAGAGGTACCCTTCGAGCGCGTAGAACTCCATCAGGTCGTTGAACTCGATCAGGCCGTTCAGATCGACGTCCCCCTCGACGACGCCGGGGTTGTTCACCTGGAATGAGTACGAGGCCTGGCGCACGATGATGCCGGCGCTGGGTTCTTCGACGACGAGCACGTTGACGGTGTTCATGCCAGGCGCGAGCGGCGGCGTGAGGAAAGTCCACTCCTGTCGATCGACCGGGGTCGCCTGGTTTTGCAGCGTGGGCGTGCCGATCGGCTGATTCACGAAGACATGCAGGCGCGTCGCGGTGCGGTCGCCGTTGGAGAGGGCGAGTGTGGCGCGTTCGTTCGCGCAGTTCACCGTCGCCGCGAGGAGGTCGAGGCCCGCGTCCTGCCGATCGACGTAGATCACGCGGCGGAAATCGTTGTAAATCGGCATCCCGCCCGCTTCCGCGCCAGCCGCGCGCTGGCGGAACGCGGGCACGGTGATGTAGTGGTACCCCTCGTCGAGTTGATCGGTGTTGACCGTCTGGCGGTAGATGCCCGTCGCGTTCGCGGTGCCGAAGATCGGCTCGCGCTGCGTAATGAAGCCTTCGTAGCCGCGGAACTCGCCGGTGGTCACGTCGAAGGTGCCGGTGCCGTTGTAGTCGGCGAATCCCTGGTCGATGCGGAAGATGGCGGTGTCGTCGAAGTTCACATCGCCGACGGGGTAGCCGTTGCGGTTGGTCGTCAGGCTGATGTCGAAGGTCGAAGCCTGCACCACGTCGATGGGATTCAGGCGGCGCGCGTAGACCGCGATCGAGGCGCTATCCGGCGGCAGCGTCTGCGATGCGCCGGCGATCGTCAGCGTTCCCTGCGGCGTCGCCGGGCCGTAGATGACGTACCCGCGGTTGTGCTCGATGTGCGTCGTGCCGTTGCGCGTGGTGTTGCGCGGGACGCGCACCGTAACGGACCCCCCCGCGCCGACGGTGATCGTGTCGAAGATCGAGCCGGAGGGATCGACGGTGGCATTGGTCGCGTTGCCCGTCAGTTCGACGAGCACCAGCCCGGCGGGGAAGTTCGTGTTGAAGGTGCGCGAATCGAAGTTCCCCGGGCAGGCGTTGAACTCGTCGTTCACGGCGACGAGCACGTTATCGGTGAGATTCGGCGTTCGCCGCGTGTAGATGTAGACCGAGCCGTCCGTGACGCGGGGGACGAACCACCCGCGCCCGTAGCGCTGCGACAACTGCACGAGTTTCGTGAGGCGATCATCCGCGGCGGTGACGAGCGTGTTCACGCTCGGCGCGGGCGGCGCGCCGCAGTTGGCGACGGTGTAGGCGCTGAACTTGTACATCCCGCCGAAGCCCAGCGCGGTGGGCACCCCCTCGCGCGGCCAGAAACCGCCGCGGGACATGGGGAATCGGTCGTGCATCTCGCGCGCGTTGTGGTAGACGATGTTGTGGCCGGGGCGCATGAGCATGTAGGCGTAGGCCCAGAAGCCGATCTTGTCCTCGAAGGGGTGCTCCGGCTTGGTGGCGCCGTCGCCGCGCGATCCGTTGTCGTGGCTGTGGATGTGGCGGACGCCGACGGAGCCGTTGTTGAGGCCGTCGTCCTGCGTGTCGATGGTGTTGTTGTTGAGGCCGCTCGTGGAGCCGCCCCCCTTCGCGCCGATGATGTTGCGGATATCCCCGGCGTTGGAGAGGTCGAGCGCATCGCGGTTGCCGAAGCCGTCCTTGCGGACGTAGTAGTTGTAGACAAACTGCGCGCCCTCGACGTTCTCGCCGAAATGGAACGGATTGACCAGGGTGCCGTCGGGAGCGATGCGGCGGTTGAACATCACCGGATCGAAGAAGCGATCCCAGAACCAGGGATAGATGTGCTTCGCGGCGTCGAGGCGGAAGCCATCGACCTTGAACTCATCGATCATCCACTGCGACCAGCGCGAGAGAAGGCCCGTCGCGTTCTCGGCGATCGCGTCGCCCGACATTGGCGAGAGCGAGTTGAACGGATAGACGGTTGTCGGCTCCGCGGGCGTGTTGAAGGATCCGAACCCGCAGCAGGCGTTGCGTGTGATGCCGGGGTTGTTCACGATCATCGGCGAGAGTTGCTGGTCGGGATAGAACCGGGCGTTCGACGCGGCGGGCAGGTTCCGCATCGTTCCGGCCGGGAGATTCAAGGGGTTCCCGGCTTCGACCGGATGGCGGATGTACTGGTGATTCGAGGTCTGGTTGATGTCGATGAGGCCGACGAGGTCGCCCTCCCACAAGTTGTACGGCCCCGCGCCGCCGCCGGGATCGTGCGACTGATAGAAGCCGTTGAAGAAGTCTCCCCAATCGCCCGCGCCGGTCGTCTTGGGACCGGGCGGGTTCATGTAGAACTGCGGATAGCCACCCTCGGCGATGAAGGTCGCTCCGCCGTTGCGGCCGGAGTTGTGGTTCATCACGCTGTCGACGAACACGAGCCCGTTGGCGCGGTGAAACATATCGACCGCGGCGCGGAAGCCCTGCTCCGTGCCGTAGATGGTTTCGTTGGTGGTCGATCCGCCGACGTTCGGCGAGCCGAGGTCGAAGCGATCGACGACGTCGAAGCCCGGGCTGGTCGAGTCGCTCGCCTTTGAGATCGGCGCGACCCACGTCGCGCCGTAGCCGGCGATGAAGAAGTCCGGGATGCGCCGCTCCATCCGGTTCCACGAGACCTCGAACCATTGGAGGATGACGGGGTTGGCGGTGAGTTCGCTCTGGGCGCGCGCATTCGGAGCGATGAGCAGCGCCGCCGCGAAAGCAACGAGGGCGCTAGCCGCTGCGAGAACACTCCGGCGCTTTCGATCCTGCATTCGATCACTCCTCCATTCGGACGGTAGGAACAGGCGGCGCGAGGAAGCCAGCGCGCGGCACGCCCCCCGAATCTTGGCTCACAACCGGGTCAAAGTAAACCGCTTTACCGTGCCTTTTTTTGCCATGCGGCCTCCGAGGGCCGAGAACCGGGAATTCACCTCGTTTGGACCGACAGATGGTTGGGGGTTGTTAGTTCGCGGAACCCGAGCCCAGCGAGTCCGGCAGCCGATTCGGGTTGTCATTGGCGAAACGGAGGCAAGAACGGGGTGCCGTCGAGCGAGTGCGCTCGCTCCGCTCCGGCAAGCAGCAGAGTCGGCGCCGGGGTCCGATCGCCACGGCGACGTGCCGCGATGGTGGCAAGAGGCCCCGCTCTTACGGTCGGGGTTCGTTGAGCAGTTGCGCGAAGCGGCGGCCGCGTTCCTCGTAGTTGGTGAACTGGTCCCAGGAGGCGCAGCCGGGGCTGAGGAGGATTGCGTCGTTCGGCTTTGCGTCGAGGAGCGTGCTCGCGACGGCGTTTTCGAGTGTGGTGCAGTATGTCGCGCGGCCGCCGTCCTGGATGATGGCTTCTGCGAGCCACCGCCCGGTCGCGCCGATGGTGTAGGCGTGCGCGCAGCGAGCGGCGGTCTGAGCGAGCGGGGTAAGGTCGATCTTTTTGTCGTACCCACCGCAGATGAGGCGGACACGCATCGCACCGATGGCGGGGTCGTCGTCCATCGCGTCGACGGCGAGGCGTGCGGCGTCCGGGGTGGTGGATTTGGAGTCGTTGTAGGCGCGGACGGCGGGCCGCGTGGATGGTGCGCCGCTGGTCGGAAGCCCCTCCCTTGCGGTCGGGGATCCAGGGGTTGCTTTGATGATGAAGTCACCGAGGTATTGCAGGCGGTCGGGGAGGCCGGGGAAGGTGGCGATGGCG
>JAGVLZ010000130.1 GCA_020054055.1 Phycisphaerales bacterium | reverse complement strand
GCGAAACAACGCTGAATCGACGCGGTACGCATGCATCGCCTCCCTTGACGCTCACGGGTTGCAAACCCGTGCCACCGGGCCGCGTGCTTGGAATGGTGCGACGGAACCCGTCCAACACCGACCCAAGCATTATGCCCGCGCATCTTTGTTGCCAAGGGAAATATGGAACAAATTAGACCAAACGCAAACCAATTCCGCGTTTGAAAGCGGAAAAGCCTCACCACATTCGATGGGCCATTCCCGATGACCCAGAGAGTCCCCCGCAGCCCCTGACCCCCGCCGACCGCAGCCCCGGTCTTGAGGGAGCGATCGAGGGGCACAAGGGCATCTTTAAGATCGACACCGGCGCCGCGGGCGTCGCGCTCTCCGTCCACGCCCCCGCGGTGAAGCGCCTGAAACTCCTCGAAGGACGCCAGACGACGCCGTTCGCGATGAAGAGCACCGGGGGGGTCCTGCATGGGTTCAGGGGTTTCGTCACGCTCCTCGAACTCGCGGGCACCCGCCACGAGCACATGTACCCATCGGTCGCGCCAGGGCACTGTTTCACTCTGGCGGTGGCACGGGTTTGTAACCCGTGTGGTATTCGCCGGAGTGAACCAGTGCCCGCGCCAGAGCACTGGTTCACTCTGGCGGTGGCACGGGTTTGTAACCCGTGTGGTATTCACCGGAGTGAACCAGTGCCCGCGCCAGGCTCGAACTTGAGTCCGACGACGACCCCCCGTACACTCTTCGACCCCCCCGACCCTTCCGGCCCGGCGGGCGCACACTCTGGAGAATCGAATGCCGACGAATCCGATGGACATCATCATCGGCGCCGGGGAAGCCGTCAGCGGCGACCCGCGTGCCTGCGCCGCCCACCTCGACTCAGCGGAAAAAGCCCGCGCCGCCGGCGACAAGGAAAAAATGTTCTCGGAGATGCGCAAGGCCGTCTCGGCCGACCCCGCGAACCCCGACGCGATGTTCTATCTCGCCTACGCCCTCGACCTCGTGGGCGAGGAGCACGAGGCCATGAGCCTCTACGAGCGCTGCGTCGAGCGCTCACCCGCTCCGGTCAACGCCCTCATCAACCTCGCCGTCATGTACGAGGACGGCGGCGACTTCCAGCGCGCCGAGAAGTGCCTCCGCCAGGTCCTCGACACCGACCCGAACCACCCCCGCGCCCGCATGTACATGAAGGATGTCACCGGCTCGCGCGAGATGGTCCAGGATGAGGAGCACGACCGCGACCTCGCCAAGCGCAACGCCCTCCTCGACACACCCGTGACGGACTTCGAGCTCTCCGTCCGCGCCCGCAACTGCCTCAAGAAGATGAACATCCGCTCGCTGGGCGACCTCCTCCGCATCACCGAAGCCGAACTCATGGCCTACAAGAACTTCGGCGAGGCCTCCCTCACCGAGATCAAGAGCATGCTCACCGCCAAGGGCCTCCGCCTGGGACAGGGACTCGACGATGCCCACCGCCGCATCCGCAAGGAAGTCTTCGATTCCCTCCGCGGCAGCGGCGGCGAGCAGGCCCTCAGCAAGCCCGTCGGCGACCTCAAACTCTCCGTCCGCGCCCGCAAGGCCCTGCAACTCCTGGGCATCATGACCCTCGGCGACCTCGCGGCCCGAACCGAAGCGGAACTCATGGGAGTCAAAAACTTCGGCGCCACCTCGCTCGACGAGGTCAAAATCCGCCTCACCGAGCACGGCCTGCGCCTCCGAAAGTTGGAGTTCTAAGCCGGAGTGCGGCGGCACCGTGCGGGCATAGCAGTGACATGCCTGCCGCGTCTCTCAAAGAGATGCCACGAGCCAACTGGATTCAGTTTGGACTGTGTCGTAGCGGCTTCACTTTGATCCGAACAAAAACCATTCATTCTTCGGAAACTAGCCGTTTCGTCCATTTATTCTGCGCCGCCCGGCTTGACATACTATACCTGCATGTGAATAATGAACTGCAACTATAAAATGATGCTGCAAGTATAATAAAACCGGACCGATGCCTAGAACCCGATGGGAACGCGATCCTCACATCCCAACGCTCCGGACGCGAAGATCCAGAATTTGATCGTCGAGGTGAAGTTTGGTGTTGACGCGACGCGCACTCTCCGCACTGCACTGCTGCACCTCGCCGAAATGATCGCCGACGACTCCAAACTGAGCGGCCTCCTGGTCCTTGCCGATTCCGTTGTCACCGCGGGGCGATTGCAGAAAGAATGGTCGCGTGCAGTACGCCTGCTCCGCCCGGAACTGATGAAACGGATGATCATCTGCATCGCATCGAACGGGCGCTTTCATGGCGTGCCATCCGATCCAGACCCCGACGTACAGGCCGCGCTTAGGAACATCGTTGATCGGAAGCGCGGCGCCGGAAAGGCACGCCTCACCCGGACCGATTACGCCTTCGTCATCCGGAAACTGTTGCTTCGCAACCGGCTCCTCGAGACCGAGCCAATGAGGATCGAACGGCTCGCACGGCTCGCTGGATGCACCTATCCCACCGCGGCGCGCGTGCTCAAGCAGCTCGGCGGCCTCGTGACCAGAACGAGTGATCGCCGCGCAGCGATCCGGTACGTTCCGCGCGAGTTTCTCGCCTACCTCGCCGCCAACTCCGAACGCGCGCGGACGGCCGTGCGCTTCGCGGATGCATCCGGACAACCCCGATCATCCGAAGCCCTTGTTCGCGCGCTCGAAAGGCTTCAACCGGCGGGCGTCGCGATCGGTGGTACACTCGGCGCGGCCCATTACTTCAGGCAACTCGATCTAGTCGGCACGCCAAGGCTCGATCTCTCGGTGCACGCCCCCGACGGCCATGCGGACCTGGCGTTCGTCCGGGCTCTAGACCCGGCCCTCAAAATGCTGGATGACCCGCTGCAACCGGCTACGCTGGTCGTTCACGCGGTGCGTCACGCCGATTCGCTCTTCGAGAAGCGGGCGGGCGGCCTCGCCTGGGCCGATCCGATCGACTGCTATTTTGATCTCCAGGAGGCCAAACTGGAAACCCAGGCTCGACAGTTCATGGCGTGGCTCGAACACGCCGCGAAGGAGCGGGAAAGCGCCTGACAATCACGGAGTTTCTCCCGCCCAGGTCCTCCAGCATGTAGCGGAGTCCCTCCCGGAAGACGTGCGCGACAACATCGTCATCATCGGAAGCCTCGCCGCGGCGTACGCCCTGCTCGGCCTGGATCAATCGCCGCCGGTGCGAACCAAAGATGTTGACAGCGTGCTCTCGCCGCACATCACCGCGGTGAAGCAGGGAACAGCCATCGCGGTCAAACTCCTCGCCGCCGGGTGGAAGCCGAACGCCGAGGGAGAGTTTGGAACGCCGGGCAAGCACGACACCCCCGACGACCGGCTGCCCGTCCTCCGCCTGTACCCGCCCGGCGTCGAAGAGTGGTTCCTTGAACTCCTGACCGAGCCCGCCTCCGATGAGCAGACAGGGCGCGCCTTCACACGATTCTTCGTCAACACGGACGATCACTACGGCCTGCCGAGTTTCCCCTTCACCCGCGTCGCAACCTTCGATGCAACGCAGACCCCCTTCGGCATCCGCTGCGCGCGCCCCGAGATGATGGCGCTGATGAATCTGCTTGAGCACCCGGTAATCAAGCCGGACCTGATCAAGAACACCGGCCAGAAGCGCAGCAACAAGGACCTCGGACGGGTGCTCGCGATCGCGAGGCTCGCCAACTCCGACGATATCGAGACCTGGCCCGATGGCTGGCTGCGAGCCCTTCAGAACTGCTTCCCGAACCGCTGGAAGCCGCTTGCCGCACGCGTGGGCGATGGCCTGCGGGCGCTCCTGGGCAGCGACATCGATCTGCAACAGGCGGCGGATATCTGTAACGTCGGGCTGCTGTCACGACAGCCCGCGACCGCCGAACAGTTGAAGGCAACCGGTCAGCGTCTGCTGCAAATTCTTGAAGAAGTCGAACGCCGCGGCCAGCAGCCGACCAGAAAGGCGTAGCCGTTTCTCACGCCGCTCCCACCGTGCTAAAAAGCCCTGCCCCGCTCAGTGGACGAAACGCCCCCTCCCCGCCGATCATTACGGCGTGAGAAAGAGATTCCCCTTCATCCCCACCCGCTGGCTCGAAGTCGCCGACAGCCCCGCCGCCGCCGCCGCGATCCTCTTCGCCATCCTCTGCTCCATTGGCGTCGGCTCGTGTACGAACTCGCCACACACCACACCCCAGTCACGGACCACCAAGCCAGTCCCGCGCGCCGCCACTCCCATGCAGCCCGCGGTAGCGCCGAAAGGCGAGCCCATCCTCCGCGTCCGCCTGCTCGGCGACGTGCGCGAGGTCACCCTCTCCGGCCCGACAACCATCCGCATCAGCCCCGAGGGCAGACCCGGGGCCGCCGGGCGCAGCATCGTTACTCCCATCAAGGTCATGCGCGTCGAGACCGGGTGGTTCCTCAAAGATGGCGCGGGCCAATCCGTCGCCTTCGGCAACCCGGCCATCGGCGCTCCCCCCGAGCCGCTGCGCATCCACCCCGACGCCGCAAGGGCGAACATCAAGATCAACGATGTCCCCTACCCCGGCGAGTTCACGCTGCACCCGAAATCGTCCCGTGCCGCGGCCCCCGCGCCGGCCTTCGGATCGACCGGCGCGCCGCAACCATCACCGGACGCCGTGTCGAGCGTCCTCCCCTTCGACCTCGTCGAGCACATCGGCCTCGAAACCTATCTCCCGGGCGTCATCAGCCGCGAACTCATGCCCAACTGGTCCCTCAACGCTTTCAAGGCCCAGGCCATCGCCGCACGCTCCTACGCGATGCACGAGCGCGAGCGCAGCACCAGCAACGGCGAGCAATACGACCTCGAGAGTTCACAACTCGATCAGGTCTACGGCGGCGCGGTCGATCACGCCAACGCCAACCGCGCCGCGACCGAGACGCGCGGCCAGGTGCTGATGTACGAGGAGCACGTCCTCCGCGCCTACTACTCCAGCACCTGCGGCGGCCGCCCCGCCGCGGCACGCGAAGTCTGGCCCACCTCGAAGGGCTACGAGTTCAACCTCGATGAGCCGATCCAGGGCACGCAAGGCCCCGAGACCGCCTGCGCCTTCTCGCCGAGAAGCAAGTGGACCGTCACCCGCTCGCGTGACGACCTGACCAAGCGCCTCGCCGCCTACGGGCGCGATCAAGGACTCTCGGTGCGCAACCTGCGCTCGATCTCGAAAGTCGAACCAACGAAAAAGACCGCCGACGGCCGCCCCACCAACTTCCAGGTCTACGACGACAACGGCAAGTGGTACGCACTCTCCGCCGAGCAACTCCGCACCGCCTGCAACTGGATCGGCGGCAGCGGCCGACCCGCCGTCACCGCCCAGACCCGCATCCTCAGCGGCGACCTCGAGTTCACGATGCAGGGGACCAACGCTGTCATCACCGGCCGAGGCTTCGGCCACGGCGTGGGCCTCTGCCAGTACGGGGCGGAGGGCATGTCCCGCTCCGGCACCACCGCCGAGCAGATCGTCCTCCACTACTACCCCGGGGCGACGCTCGAAAAAGCGTACTGATCGTGCCCCTGCAACCCCCTCAGGGGGCCGCTTGTAGGTGGAATCGGGCGTGGGTACCTTTTCGTCCATAACCGGGCGAGGGTCAGGGCCCCCCCGGACAAGGACGAACCAATGACCGACGGCAAGCGTCAATCAGGGGCCGCTGCGGTGGCCGAACCGAAGGAGCCGAGGAATCCGGGGGCGCGGGCGAACGGCACCCCCGCGATCCTCGCCGAGTCCCTCACGCGCACCTACGGCGATTTCTTCGCCGTCCGCGACGTCACCTTCTCGATCCCCAAGGGTCAACTCGTCGCCTTCCTCGGCCCGAACGGCGCGGGGAAATCGACAACCATGAAGATGCTCACCGGCGTCCTCGCGCCCACCAGCGGCCGCGCGTCGATCGCCGGCATCGACGTGCAACAGGACCGACTCAACGCCGTCACGAAACTCGGCTACCTCCCCGAGAACGGCCCGCTGTACCCCGACATGACCCCACGCGGCCTCCTCGAGTTCTTCGGACGCGCGCGCGGCCTCTCCGGCAGCGCCATGAAGGACCGCCTCGACTTCGTCATCCGCGAGTGCAACCTGAGCGAGGTCATCGGCAAGCCCGTGGGCAAGCTGTCAAAGGGCTATCGCCAGCGCGTCGGCATGGCGCAGGCGCTGCTCCACGACCCAGAGGTCATGATCATGGACGAGCCGACCGCCGGGCTCGACCCGAATCAAGTCGAACACGTCCGCGCACTCCTGCGATCGCTCGCGCGGACGAAAACCATTCTTCTCTCGACGCACATCCTCCGCGAGGTCAAGGCCGTCGCGGAGCGCGTCATCGTTGTATCGCAAGGCCGCCTCGTCCACGACGGCCCCGTGTCCTCGCTGGGCGACACCGAAGAAGCGATGGAACGAAAGTTCCACACGCTCACGCAAGCCTGAACCCCGAACCCTGAACCCCGAACCCGTTGCTCCACATGAAACCACGAATCCTCTCAGCCATCATCCGCCGCGAACTGGCCTCCTACTTCGCCAGCCCCACCGGCTATGTATTCATCACGATCTTCATCTTCCTCTCCGCCTTCGCGGCCTTCTGGCTGCCCGACTTCTTCAATCGGAACATCGCCAGCCTCGACCAGTTGAACGCCTGGTTCCCGGCTCTCCTGCTTCTCCTGATCCCCGCAATCACCATGAGCGCCTGGGCCGAGGAACGCAAGCAAGGAACAGAGGAACTGCTTCTCACTCTCCCCGCGCGGGATTGGCAACTGGTGCTGGGCAAGTACCTCGCCTGCGTCCTCATCTACACCGCCGCCCTGCTCTTCTCCGTCAGTCATGTGCTCGTCCTCGCCTACCTCGGCAAGCCGGACCTGGGCCTCATGTTCTCCACCTACCTCGGCTACTGGCTCGCCGGCTCGGCCCTCATCGCGATCGGCCTCGTCGCCAGCGCGCTGACGACCAATCTCACAGTCGCCTTCATCGTTGCGGCCGTCCTCTGCGGCGGGATCGTCAGCGTGGGCGCGCTCTCATCCATCTTCCCCGGAACCCTCATTGGCCGCGTCGCGAGCGAACTCGCCCTGCCGCAGCGCTTCGCCGATTTCGGCCGCGGCGTCGTCAGCCTCGAAAACGTCGCCTACTTCGTCATGCTCGCGCTCTTTGGCCTGTGGGTGAACGCGCTGCTCGTCTCGCGCCACCACTGGAGCGGATCGCGCAACGCCGTGGGACGCACCGGTCTCGCCTTCATCCGCGGCGCGGCCATCATTGTCGCTGCCGCCGCACTCATGACTCTCGTCTCCCGCACCTCCGCCCGCGCCGACGCCACCGCCGAGCAACTGTGGAGCCTCTCGGATGAGACGCGCCGCCTGGTCCGCGAAGTGCCCGAGGAGCGCCCCGTCCTCATCACCGCCTACGTCTCACCCAAGATTCCCGCGACCTACATCCAGACCCGCGAAACCCTCCTCGGCCTCCTGCGCGAACTCGACCGCGCCGAGGGAGGCTCGCGCATCACCGTCAAACTCGTCGAAGCGGAACCCTTCACCGACGCCGCACGCGAAGCCAAACGCAACTTCAACATCGAGCCGCGCGAAGTCGGCATCGGCCCGGAGGACGACCAGGGCGCCCCGCGCGCCATCTTCATGGGACTCGCCTTCAACAGCGGCGGGGAACAGTTCGTCCTCCCCTTTCTTTCCCGCGGCCTGCCCGTCGAGTACGAACTCGCACGCTCCATCCGCACCGTCTCGCTCACCGGCCGCAAGAAGATCGGCATCGTCGAGACCGAGGCGGGCGTCTTCGGCTCCTTCGATTTCAACACCTTCACCAGCAAGCCCGACTGGCCCATCATCGGCGAACTCCGCAAGCAGTACGAAGTCATCCAGGTCGGCAAGGGAACGACGCCCCCCGCGGACATCGACGTCCTCTTCCTCGCGCAACCCAGCACAATGACCGACGCCGACCTCGCCCCCATCATCGAGCACATCAAGACGGGCAAGCCCACAATCGTGTTCGAGGACCCGCTCCCGATGGTGAACCCGGGGATGGCCACCAGCGAGCCGCGCGGCGCGGACCAGAACCCCTTCCAGCGCCAGCGCATGCCGCAGCAGGACCCGAAGGCCAACCTCGCGCCGCTCTGGGATTTGCTCGGCGCTGAAGTCCCCGCGACCAAGGTGATCTGGGACGGCTACAACCCGCGCCCCGGCATGGGCTTCGAGCGCGAGATCGTCTTCGTCGCCACAAACAGCGGCGCGCCGCAGGCCTTCAACTCCTCCCTCCCCATGACCAACGGCCTTCAGGAGTTGGTCCTGCTGATGTCCGGCGAGGTCGTCACGCGCCCCGACGCCTCCGCGAAGGGACTCACCGTCACGCCGCTCATGCACACCAGCCCCGTCAGCGGCTTCGTCGTCTATCACGAGATGCTCAAGAAGGGCTTCTTTGGCATCGAGGGCTTCAACCGAGGCCGCAAGCAGACACCCAGCGCGGGAGGCCACACCCTCGGCGCATGGATCAAGGGCGTGCCACTGACCGGTCTTCCGGTCAGTGCGGGCGAAGCCCCGCCTTCCCCCAACAGCATCAACGTCGTCCTCCTCCCCGACCTCGACCTGATCTCATCCGAGTTCTTCCGCCTGCGCGAGACGGGTCTCGAGCAGTTCAACTTCGACAACGTGACCTTCATCCTGAACGTCATTGACACCATGGCGGGCGACGAATCCCTCGTCGAACTCCGCAAGCGCCGCCCGGCGTACCGCACGCTGGAGCGCCTCGACGCCGCACGCCGCACGCTTGAGATGGACACCGATTCCGCCGTGGACAAGGCCACGAACGAGGCGAACACCGAAATCGCCGCCGCGAACGAATCGCTCCGCCGGAAGGTCGCGGAGATCGAGGGGCGCACCGACCTCGACGACACGACGCGGCAGATCATGATCGAGAGCGTCCGCACCGCCGAGCAGCGCCGCGTCGAAGTCCAGACCGCCGCCATCAACGACAAAAAAGAAGCCGCGATCACCGAAGCCCGCACGAAATCAAAGGAGCGGATCGAAGCGGTGCAGACGCAGATCCGTCTCGCCGCTGTCGCCCTCCCGCCCATCCCGGCCCTCGCGCTGGGCACGATGGTCTTCATCCGCCGCCGATCGCAGGAACGCGAAGGCGTCGCCCGCGAACGGCTGCGCTGACTCCGCCTCTCCGCACTCGGCACTCGGTACTTAGGACTCACTCCCCATGAACGATCTCACCAAAACCGTCATCGCCCTCCTCGCCGCCGCGGGGCTCACCGCCGCGGCGTACCTGACACGCCCCGCGCCGATCACCGATGAGCGCTTCTCCGACCAAGGACAACCGCTCTTCCCGACCTTCACAGACCCGACGATGGCGCGCGGCCTCCAGGTCCTCGCCTACGACGAGCCCGCCGCCTCCATCCGCCCCTTCAAGGTCGAGTTCGACGGCACGCGCTGGGTCATCCCCTCGCACCACAACTACCCGGCGGACGGGCAGAAGAACATGGCCGAGGCCGCCGCCATCTTCATCGGCCTTGAAAAGGAACAGGTCGTCACCGACCGCGCCGCCGAGCACGAGGCCCTCGGCGTGCTCGCACCCGACGATGCCGCCGCACCGCTGAAGGGCCGCGGCACG
>JAGVLZ010000040.1 GCA_020054055.1 Phycisphaerales bacterium | reverse complement strand
GGAGTCGCGCGACGCCCTTCGGACTTCCGACTTGGATGACCTGCTCGACGGGGGAGAAATCGACGCCGAGGTCGAGGCTCGACGTGCAGACGACGCACAGGAGGTCACCGGCTCGGAGGAGTTCTTCGACCTCCGCGCGGACGCCGCGGTCGAGCGAGCCGTGGTGGATGGCGATGCGGCCCATCCATGCGGGACGGGCTTCGATGATGGCGCGGAACCAGAGTTCGGCCTGCGACCGAGTGTTGGTGAAGAGGAGCGAGGTGCGGGCCTCTTCGATCTCGGCGAGAACTTGATTCAGCAGTCGGAGGCCGAGGTGGCCGGCCCAGGGGAAGCGTTCGATGGAGTTCGGGAGGATCGTGCGGACGTTGATGCGTTTGGGTTCGTCGCCGCGGATCAGGCGGGGTTGAACCGCAGGGGCGCCGGGGAATGGAGAGGGAGAATCGCCTTGAAGAGTCGGCGCAACCCGTGTGTCCGGTTGCACCCCTTCAGGGTGCGAAGAGTGGGTGGGAGGTGCGTGGTCCGGGGGCGGCGCTCGAAGACTCGCTCTGCCCCCGGCTACCGGCTTGCAGCCTTGCAGGCTGAGAGCATCAGCGGGTGCGCCGACGAGCGCGTCGAGGGCTTGATCCAGATTCCCGAGAGTCGCGGAGAGTCCCCATGTTCGGGCGTCGGGCGTCCAGTTGCGGAGGCGTGCGAGGCAGAGTTCGGTCTGCGTGCCGCGCTTGGTGGAGAGGAGTTCGTGCCATTCGTCGACGACGATGCAGCGAAGCGTTGCGAAGGCCTCACGCGCATTCGGGTACGAAAGCAGAAGCGAGAGGCTCTCGGGAGTGGTGATGAGCGCGGTGGGGAGGCGGTCGCGTTGACGGAGTTTGATTGAAGACGAGGTATCGCCGGTGCGCTTTTCGATGGTCCAGTTCAGGGCAAGGTCGGTGATCGGTGCGGCGAGAGATTTGACGGTGTCCGTGGCGAGGGCGCGCATCGGCGTGATCCAGAGGACGCGGATCGGCTCGGACGAGCCCCGCGCGCGAGCGAGGGGGGTTTCACCGTCGTGTTCAGCCAGATACTCCATCACCGGCCCGAGCCACACCGCGAGGGACTTGCCCATGCCAGTCGGCGCATGAACGAGGCCCGATGCGCCCTCGGCGTAGGCACGCCATGTGGCGAGTTGAAACGCGAAGGGCGACCACTTGCGCGAGGCGAACCAGTCGGTGATCCGATCGAATGGCGATGGCGCGCTCCTCGTCGGAACTCGGCGGCTGCGGATGGGGGCTGCGGCTGGTTGTTTCATGGCCGACGCCGAGTGAAGGGAGCGGAGAGTAGAAGTGGTAGGAGGGGGAGCACTGGCGGGCAAGCCGCCAGTGGCACGCGAAACACCACTGGCATTCGGCGAGGATCAGTTGCCCGTGTATTTCAGTCGGTAGACCTTGTTTGTTTCGTCGCACGACCAGAGGACCGAGCCGTCGGGGGCTTGGACGCAATCGACGGGGCGAGCGAGAGTCTTCTTGCTTGCATCCATGGTGTTGACGATGGTCAGGAGGCCGTAGGGCTTGCCCGTCCACTTGTCGAAGAGCACGCGACAGACCTGGTAACCCGCCTTGTCCTTTCTGTTCCACGACCCGCGGCAGGCGACGAACATGTCGCCGTTGTGGTCCGTGGGAAAAGCCTTGGTCTTGTCGTTGACCTCCGGGTCGATAAAGCAGAAGGCGTTGGCGGCCCAGTGGGCGCCGAAGGTCCATTCAGGGGCGATGGTTTTCTGGGCAAGTTCGATGATGTCGCGTCGCTCGCGGAACTCGTAGCGCGGCACGCGGTTGCCGGTGATGAAGGGATGGCCGTAGAAGCCCCCCTCGACGTAGAGGTTCAGTTCGTCGGGCGGGTTCATGTCGGTGACGGGCTGGACGCTTCCGGTGCGCTCGCCCAGGAGTTTGCCGAAGTTGTCCGAGCCGTGGTCGATCCCCCAGATCTCCTCGGTGCCGGGGCGGAAGCGGAGTTTCTCGGTGTTGCGGATGCCTGAGGCGAAGAGCGTCTTGCCCGTGCCGTCGAGGTTGAAGCGCCAGATCTTCTGGCGGTCGGTGTCCGGCTCGTCGGTGATGTTGCCCGAATCGCCGATCGACGTGTAGAAGTGCGTGCGGGTGACAAAGATGGAACGCCACCAGTGGTTGCCCCCCTGCGGCATCACGGTGTCCTTGGTCACCTCGACCAACTCGTCGTGAGCGCCGTCGCCGTCGATGTCGCGTGCTTTCCAGACGATGCCGGAGGTGGTGAGCCACATCCATCCGTTGGCGAAGCACAGGCCGTGGACGCTCGGCATGTTGCGGACGAAACTGCCGCGGGTTTCGTAGTAGCCGTCGTTGTTTCCGTCGCGGAGAGTGAAGACCTCACCGCCCGGGTTGGAGAGGTAGAGGGTGCCGCGGTCGTCGAACTCCATGAATCGCGCGGAGGGGAGGTCGTCGGCGGCGACCGTGACGGCATAGCCGGGTCGGACGATGAACGGCGGCGGCGAGGCGGGAGCGGGTTCGGGCGGCGGGCCATCGATGGCGTCTTGCGCGAGCGCGGAGGAGCCGGCACATGCCAAGATCGAAAGAAAATACCGTGAGGCGAGAGTCTTCATGGGGGCATGGTAGTGGACGGGGAGCGATCGCTAGCATGACCCGCGTGACACCGACGGCGGTCATGGTTGTGGCGCTGATCGGTGTCGGTTTGTTGAGGTGTGCGGCAATGGCCGAGTCGCGGAACTCCTGGGATCCGATCGCGGATGAGCGTGCGGTGGTCGTGTCGTCGTGCGGGCACGCGCGATTCACGGTGCTGACCGATCGTCTCGTGCGATTGGAGTATTCGGCGGCCGGCGCGTTCGAGGATCGCGCCTCGCAGGCGTTCGTGAATCGAAGGACCACCGTGCCGGCGTTCCGCGTCGAGCGCGTGGGGAAAGGGACGCGGATCATCACCGATCGCCTGCGGCTTTTTTTTACGAGTGATGGTAAAGCGTTTCACTCAGGGAATCTGCGTGTCGAGTTCGGGCTGAACGATCGGCGCATCGTCTGGTCGCCGGGGATGGATGCCTCGGCGAACCTGGGCGGCACAACGCGGACACTCGACAATGTCGATGGGTCGTGCGCGGTCGAGCCGGGGCTTGTGTCGCGCGATGGGTGGGCGGTGGTGGATGATTCGAGAAGCCTCGTCTTTCAACAGTGGAAAGTGGACAGTGGACAGTGGACAGTCGAGCGCGGCGACGGGGGGCTTGACTGGGATTGGCTCGCGGTTCGGGAGAGCACCGAGACTTTGGATTGGTACTTCTTTGGTTTCGGCCATGATTGCACGGGGGCGCTCGGCGATTTCACGAAGGTCGCGGGGAAGGTGCCGCTCCCGCCGCGTTATGTCTTCGGCTCGTGGTGGAGCCGGTACTGGGCGTACAGCGATGAGGAGCTCAAGACGCTCGTCGGTGAGTTCCGCGAGCATGATGTGCCGCTGGACGTGCTGGTGATCGACATGGATTGGCACCTCGATGGATGGACGGGGTACACCTGGAGCAAGCAGTACTTCCCCGACCCGGATGGGTTCCTTCGGTGGACGGACCAGCACGGGCTTCAGGTCACGCTGAATCTGCACCCGGCCGACGGCGTTGGTCGGCATGAATCCATGTTCGCGGAGATGTGCCGCGCTGTGGGTCGCGATCCGTTGACGACCGAGTTCGTGCCCTTCGATTGCACCGATCGGCGGTTCGTGCGTGCGTACTTCGAGTTGCTGCACTGGCCCCTGGAAAAGCAGGGGGTCGATTTCTGGTGGATGGATTGGCAGCAGGGAACGAAGACCAACACGCCGGGGCTTGATCCGCTGTGGTGGCTGAATCATCTGCATTGGAAGGACCTGGAGTTGCGTCAGGACGCGTCGCTCGATCCGACCGGAGCGCGGCGCGGGCGGCGGCCTCTGGTGTTCAGCCGGTGGGGCGGGCTGGGGAATCATCGGTACCCGATCGGATTCAGCGGCGATACCTACAGCACCTGGGCGAGCCTTGCGTGGCAGCCGCGCTTCACGGCGATGGCGGGGAACGTCGGCTACGCGTACTGGAGCCACGATATTGGTGGGCACCAGCCCGGTCCGGTCGATCCCGAGTTGTACGCGCGATGGATCCAGTACGGCGTGCTGTCCCCCATCCTGCGGACGCACACGAGCAAGAATCCGCAAGGAGAGCGGCGCATCTGGGCGTCGCCCGAGCGCGAGTTCAAGGCGATGCGCGAGGCGTTCCTGCTGCGCTATCGGCTGCTGCCGTACATCTACACGGCGGCGCGGCGGACGTATGACGATGCAATCCCGCTGTGCCAGCCGTTGTATTTCCACTGGCCGGAGGCGGACGAAGCATACGACGAGCGATTCGCGCACCAGTACATGTTCGGCGACGGCCTGCTCGCGGCGCCGATCGTGAGCGCCAGCGACAAGGCGAGCCGCGCCG
>JAGVLZ010000311.1 GCA_020054055.1 Phycisphaerales bacterium | reverse complement strand
CGGGGATCGGCGTTGCGCTCGAGGCCGGGAGCGGCGACGGCCCGGTCGTCGCCGGGATCGTCGCGATGTCCCGCGCGAAAAAGGTGGGAGAGGAACGACTCCGGATGCGTGACGTGATCACCGCGGTCGACGGGCGGGCGACGCGCTCGCTGGACGAGTTCCACCGCATCCTGGCGGAGTTCGAGGTTGGAGAGCGGGTGACGCTGAGCGTTCGTCGCGGGGCGCGGGCGCTCGACGTGCGGGTGGAACTGGTTCCCACCGAGGGCGGCGTGCCCTGAAATCACCCGACCCGCCCCGGTGTGCTATTGTCGGCGAGAACGCAGGAGGCCCGAACGATGCGGATTGAAGTGCGGGGAAAAAACTTCCCATTGACGCCGGCCATCACCCAGTACGCTGAGACGAAGTGCGAGCGTCTCCCCCGTTACTACGACCGCGTGCAGCAGATCAATGTCACGCTCGAGAAATCGGCCAGGCACGAGGAGTTCACGATCGAGATCATCGTGGATGTCGAGAAGCACGACGACTTTGTCGTTCGTCTGACGAGCCACGACGTGTACGAGGGGATCGACCTGGCGATCGACAAGGTGGTGCGTCAACTGGTCGATTTCAAGGAGCGGCTGAAGAACCCGAAGCATTGAGCCCCGCCGGAGAAACCCTTCCATGAAGTTGAGCGAGATCGTTCCAGAGGGCGGCATCCACATCGGGCTCCGTGCGTCGGAGCGCGACGAGGCGATCACCGAGATCGTCGATGCGCTCATCGCGTCCAAAGTGGTCAGGGCGGACATGAGGCAGGAGGTACTGAACGCGGTGCTGGAGCGGGAGCGTCGCGGGTCCACCGGCTTCGGCAAGGGGGTGGCCGTCCCACACGTCAAGCACGCGAACATCAAGAAGATGGCGGCGGCGATCGCGACCTCCGAGCACGGCGTGGACTTCAACGCCCTCGACAAGCAGCCGGTCTATTCCATTTTTCTCCTGCTCTCACCCGCCGGCAGCCCCGAGGATCACCTCCAGGCGATGGAAGTGATCTTTAAGAACCTCAGCCTCGATAAGTTCCGTCGTTTTCTGCGTCAGGCGTCCTCGGTCGAGGAGGTTCGGACGCTTCTGGACGATGCCGACAATCAGCGTCTGGTCGGCTGATCGCACCCCGAATGAAGGAATCAGCCCAGAGTGCCGCGTCAGAGCGTCATCGTTGTGATCCGCAACCGCCTCGGGCTTCACGCCCGGCCGGCGATGTCGTTCGTGGATACGGCGTCGGGGTTCAAGTGCGAAGTCACCGTCCGGCGCGAGGACGGGACGGAGATCATCGACGGCAAGTCGATCATGCAGATGATGATGCTCGCCGCGACGCAGGGGACTTCGCTCGAAGTGGTGGCGGACGGCGACGACGCGGCCGAGGCGTGCGCCGCGCTCAAGACACTGGTCGAGAGCGGGTTCGATGAGGAGTGAGGACACGCTCGCGCAGCAACTCCTGCTCCGAACCCAGGTCGATCGAGAGTACAGGCCGCGCGATGGGCAGGCCGGTCAGATCGAGCCGGTTGAGTTTGACCCAGTCTTTTTCGGTCGTCACGACCCAGGCTTCGGGCGAACGACCGAGGCGGCCGCGGACCTCCTCGATGTCCGCGCGGTTCCATTCGTGATGATCGCGGCGCTCGACCGCCCCAGGCATGATCGCGCCCGCGGACCGGACCGCGGCGATGAATGCGGCGGGATTCCCGATGCCGCACGCAACAATGACCGGTCGGCCGCGAAGCCATTCGATCGGCGCGTCCGGCGCGCCGGCGATCCGCAGGGAAGTCCAAACGTGCCGGGCGGTGAAAACGGGCGTAGGGGATATCAGATTTGAGATCTGAGATTTCAGATTTGAGATTTCGGATTCGGTCACGGCCTCCGCGTGCGTCAGCACCACGATCCCAGCGCGCTCGAGCGACTCGACCGGCTCGCGGAGCCACCCCGCGGGCAGGCAACGATCCTCGAAGGGCGAGCGCGTGGCATCGACCAGCACGATGTCGAGGTCGCGCGCGATGTACCGATGCTGGAAGCCATCGTCGAGCACCACGCAGTCGGCCTGTCCCGCGTCAAGAATCGGCTTCAGCCCCGCGAGGCGATCCGGTTGGGCGACGATCGGCACGTCGAGGAACCGATTGCGGTACTCCGCCTCTTCATCGGACATGCGCCCCGGAACGGCGCGATAGCCGCGCATCGCGATCGCCGGGCGATGCCCCGCGGCTCGCAGCCATTCGACGATGCGCATGACCATGGGCGTCTTGCCCGAGCCGCCGACGCTCAGGTTGCCGACGCTGAAGACCGGGACGCTCAGGCGCGTTACGCCGCGACTCGCATCGAACGCGCGGTTCCGCCACGCGACAGCCGCGCGGTAGAAGGGCTCGGCGATCAGACCGAGGGGCGCGGGGATGGGGGGGCGCCTCTCGGTCATGGCGGATCGGCTCGCTGATTCTCGATGAGTTCCGCCTGAAGCCTCCGCCGCGCGGCCCGGACCAGCCTCATGGTGTTCAGAACGTCGAGGAAGGCGAGCGCGATGTTCATCGCGAGGAACGCCATCGCCGCGATCCAGACGAGCATCCACGCGCGCGGGTGCGTCTTCGGGTCGAGCACCGAGAAGCCGATCGCCACGAGCGGCAGTGTGAACATGATGAGGCAGGCGTTGGCAAGCCGGATGCGTTTGCGGCTCGCGGGCTCGTCCGATCGGCTCGTGTGCCGCGCGTGCAACGCGACGAGGATCATCAACGCCATCGCGGCGGCGAGCGTGATGATCGGCGGGATGATCGGGATCAAGATCAGGCCTTCGCTCCGCGTGGATTCTTCAGCAGGCGATCGAGGATCGGCGCGAGTCGTTTCATGGGCAGCCCCATGATCGTCGCGGGGTCTCCCGTGTAGGTGATCGGCCAGCCATCCGTGAGGCGCTCCATGAGGTTGTAGGCTCCGGCCTTCCCGCGCCAGCCGCCGGAAGCGACGTACCGCTCGATCCGCTCGTCGCCCAGCACGCCGACGGTGACATGGGCCTCGTCGGTGAAGAGCATCGACTGTCCCGAGTAAAGGATCGCGACGCCGGTCATCACGTCGTGAGAGCCGTTGTCGAGGAGTTGCAGGGTTTGCAGCGCGTCGTCGTCGGTCATGGGCTGGCCCAGCACGATGCCGTTCTTCACGACGATGGTATCGGCGGCGAGGATGATGGCGTCCATTGGTTCGGCTCCGAGGCGCTCGGCGGCCGCGCGGGCCTTGAGCAGGGCGAGCGCCGCGGTCCACTGGTGGGGAGGCGTCTCTGGGGCGGCGCGGAGCGGGGCGTCGTCCACGCCGGGCGGGGCGGCTCGGTGCGCGTATCCGTGCTCCGTTAACAACTGTCGGCGGCGCGGCGAAGTGGATGCGAGGATGAGTTCGGTCATGTGAGGCGCTTCAGGGCTGCTTCGATGACGGTGTGAGTCTGGATGGCGCCCATCGCGGCCGCTCCGATGGCGGCGTCCTTGTGAAGGTTCCGATGGATATCGGTGGTCGCGCGGATGACGTCCTGCTCGCGGCGATAGGGGCCGACGAGGTCGGTGCGGGTCGGGCCGAAGAGGGCGACGAGGGGGCGATCGAATCCCACGGCCATGTGGACCGGCGCGGAATCGTTCGCGATGATGAGCGCGGCGCGTTCGATGATCGCCATGAGGACGCCGATGGGGGTCCTGCCGACAAGGTCGATCACGCGGCCGTTCGCGCGGGCGAGTTCGAGCAGCGGGCCGCATTGGTCGCGCTCGTCCGGCCCGCCGACGATGGCGATGGATTCGATCGAAGTCAGGGCGAGGAGTTCGTGCGCGAGCGCGGTAAATCGTTCGATGGGCCAGCGCTTGCCGGGCCAGCGGCTGGTGGGGGCGATGACGGCGCAGCGGCTTGCTTGCATCAGTTTATGCGCGGCGCCCCGATCGGCCTCCGTCGTGAAGAGACGCACGTCGCGCACGGGGGGCACCCCCGCCCCCGCGATGAGCGCGAGCATGCGATCGACCGTGTGGAGGTTTTCGGGCACGTCGATGCGCTCGTTTGAGCCGATCCATCCGAGTTCGCGCGCATTGGAGAAGCCGACGCGGCGCGGTGCCCGCGTGAGCCACGCGAAGACGCCGCTGCGGCCCAGACCCTGG
>JAGVLZ010000309.1 GCA_020054055.1 Phycisphaerales bacterium | reverse complement strand
TTCCGATCTCCCGACATGGCGGCGCGGCTGAAGGTGGTCGAAGCGATGCGGGCGGACGCGCTGAAGGTGGCGGACGTGACGCTGGAGGCTCCTGCGGACCAGGTCACGCCGGAACACGTCGATCGTGTGTTTAACACGCTTCTGCGCGTGGTCGGGCGCGACGCGTTCGCGCCCCTCGGGGCGCTTCTCGATCGGGCGCTCGAATCGCATCCGGCGATCGCGCAGGTGATGCTCGACAAGGGCCTCCTGCTCCAGGAATCAGGCGAGTTGGAGGCCTCGATCGCGCAGTTGCAGAAGGTGGTCGATCTCCCGGACCTGCCGGTGAGCATGGCGGGGATGATGCTCTCGACGCAGCGGATGACGGCGATGGCGCTCCAGATCGATTCGGCGCTCTACCAATGGAACGGCGCGCCGGACGAAGCGGGCAAGACCGTCGCCCTCGACCGCGCCAAGAAGTACCGCGACCAGTTGCAGAAGGAAGCGGGACTGAAGGGGAAAGAGCAGTTGCTGATGCGGGACGCGAAGATCGCGTACGCGGAGCGGCGGTACGACGAGACCGTGGCGAAGATCGCCGAGTTGCAGGCGATGCCGGGCGGGGCGGGCACGTCGCTCCAGGTGCAGCAGATCCTCGCGCAGGCGCTCCAGCAGCAGCAGAACTTCGGCGAGGCGCACCGCGTGCTCACCAGCATGATCGATTCGGCGCCGTCGATGGCGTGGACACACGCGCAACTCGGCGAGGTCAACCTGCGGCTGGGCCGGATGGAAGAAGCGCGTGAATCCTTCTTCGTCGCGGCCAAGCTGGAGCCCGAGAACAAGCAGTACGCGGATCGGCTGAACACGATCCGCACCGTGTTGGGGGGCGCGACGGGCGAGGGGGAGGGCGACCCGGTCGTCAAGGGGCTGATGGAGGCGCGCCGCCTGCGCGACGAGGACGGCGACATGGTCCGCACGCGCGAGAAGTTGGACGCCCTGCAGCGGCAGTTCCCCGACGACCGCCGCGTGTTCAACGACGTGATCGCCCTCGACTTGCGCGAGGGGCTGAAGGACGTGGCGATCGCCCGCGTCGAGAAGGCCCTCGAGAAGTACCCGGAGGACAACGGACTGAAGCGGACGCTCGCGCAGTTGAAGATCGACGATCCGATCGAGGCGATGCTGTCGTTCATTGAATCGTCGGACTACCCGCCGCAGACCAAGGCGCTCGAGCGATACAAGATCCTGATCCAGGGCCGGCGACAGGAAGAGGCGTCGTCGGCGATCGCGGAGGCGGAGAAACTCGGCCCCGAGGACCCGGCGGTGCTGGACATGGTGTTCGTCGACGCGCTCGGGCGCAGGGATTTCTCGAAGGCGTTGCAGGTCGCCCAAACGGCGGCGCGGCTCGACCTCGACCAGTTGGGGGGCCTGCTCTACCAGGGCCGCCTCCAGTTGATCGAGGGCGAGGGCAACCCCGAGAAACTCCAGGCGGCGGTCCGCACGTTCGAGGACGCGGTCAAGCGCGTGCCTCTGAA
Organism: Phycisphaerales bacterium; assembly: GCA_020054055.1. Classification (GTDB taxonomy): domain Bacteria; phylum Planctomycetota; class Phycisphaerae; order Phycisphaerales; family UBA1924; genus JAEUIV01. Next base: position 10,916 of record JAGVLZ010000309.1, on the reverse strand, counting down.
CCCCACGATCCGCAAACTCCAGGCGCAGGCGTACATGCGCGTCGGGCGACTGGGTGATGCGGCGGAGGCGTACAAGCGCGCGCTGGAGGGCAAGCCCGACGACGTTGTGGTGTCGCGCGACTACATCAACCTGCTGATTCAATTGAATCGAGGCAAGGACGCGCTGGCGGCGGTCGGGCCGGAGACGGGCATCCTGAAGTTTTTCCCGGCGAACCGCGAGATGCTGCTGATCTGGATGGAACTCGAGAGCCGCTTCGGGCAGCGGGCCAAGGCCCTGACCGCCCGCGAGGAGATGTACAAACTCGAGCCCAAGAACTCACAGAACACCTACGCGCTGGCCGACCTGTATGTCCGAGACGAGCGGTGGGACGATGCGGAGCGCCTTCTCGACGATCTGGACAAGCGAGACGACGTGAACAAACTGGGCGTGGCGAACCTCCGCGCGAGCATGCTGGCCAATCGCGGCGACATCGAATCGGGAGTCGCGGTGATCCGCGGCGCGATCAATGACGATATGTCGCCGAAGCAGAAGACGATGGCGTACCTCGCGATGGCGGATTTCTATCGTCGCCACGGCATGCCCGACGAGGCGACGGCGGCGATGCGGAAGGCCAAGGAAACGCAGGACCCGAAGGTGATGGAGGCGGACCGCGCGCTGGGCGATCTTTATTTCGAGGCGGCGACGGTGAAGACGCAGGATTCCGCGCGGATGGAGGACGGCGGCGAGCCCGAACTCGCGGAAAAGTCGAAGAACGAGGGGCGCGAACTGCTCCGTCAGGCGCTGGAGAGTTACGAGGCGGTGTACGCGGCGACGAAGGAGAACAAGGCCGACGCGATGCTGCTCGGGAAGCGGATGGCGGAGACGTGCCTCCGACTCCATGACTTCAAGCGCGCCAAGGAGTTGATCTCGGACGCGGTGAAGCAGGAAGCCGAGGACCTTCAGGTGCTGCTGCTCCAGGGGGCGATCGCGGCGGAAGAGGGCGACCGGCGTTCGGCCAAGGCGTTCTACGACCGCGCGGTCACCCGCTACCCGAGCGACCCCAACGCGTTCTTCCAGCGGGCGCTCTTCAATCTCAGCGTGGCGGACGAGGCGACGCGGAACACGCTGCTCCCCGACGTGCTCCAGGACCTCGAGCAGGTGACGAAACTGCGCCCCGCGCTGGTGACGGCGTGGACGCGTCGGTACACGCTGCTCAAAGACGCGAAGCGCGACGACGAGGCGGTGGCGGTGCTGCGTTCCGCCATCGGTTCAAACCCGGACGTTGACGACCTCCGTCTCATGCTCATTAAGGACCTGGCTCGGTCGGGCAAGTTCCAGGAGATGCAGACCGAACTGGTGCGGGCCGCGAACGAGCGCACCGATGAGGCACGTTGGCTGCGGCTCGGGGCGCGGGTGCTCTCGCAGCCCGGTATCGCGCGGTATCGCGAGGCGGCGGAACTGCTGGAGAAGTTCTGGGAGAAGAACCCGGACCCGGAGGTTGCCCGCGAGTTGCTCGACGCCTGGCTGCGGCCGGGGTTGAAGCCGACTCGCCAACGGATCCAACAGTTGATGATCGATCACGAGCAGGTGGCGGTGGCGACCAATCTTGCGGATGTCATGCTCAAGGCCCGAGCCCGCGAATACACCGGGCAGAGCGACCTGGCGGAGAAGCATCTGCGGGAAGGTCTGGCGATCATCGAGGACGATGGTCAAGGGGGCCAGTTGTTCATGACCTACCTGATCATGACCAAGGGGACGGCCCAGGCCGCGATCGACTGGATCCGCGCGAAGATGCGCGAAGGGCCGATGAACCCGATCCTCGAGAACGTGGCGCTCGGCGCCAAGCGCGGGCAGGAAGAGCCGCAGAAGATCATCGCGGAGGCGAAGGCGATCCTGGCGCGGTGCTCCGACCCGGTGGCCAAGATCGAGGTGATGCGGACGCTCGCTGCGGTGTACTACACGGATGGGAAGTACCAGGAGTCAGCGGACATCACGCTCCAGGCGATCAAGGTGTTCGAGCGGCAGGAGCGGCACGAGCAGGACACCGTGTACATGGAACTGCTGAATAACCTCGCCTACACGCTGGTATCCCCGTTGGGCAAACCCCAGGATGGTCTGGTTTACGCGGAGAAAGCGGGGGCGTTGATGCCGAACAATCCAACGGTGCTCGACACGCTCGGATGGGCCTACCATCGGACCAATAACCACGCGAAGGCGGTCTCGACGCTCGAGAGGGCGCTCCAGATGTCGGGGAACAAGAATGACGGGTTCATCGCGGCGGTGCACCTGGGCCAGGCCCAGATCGCGGCCGGGGACAAGCCCGCCGCCCGGCGGTCACTTCGAGCGGCTGATGAGTTCGCCGGCGACCCGGACCCCTCGATCACTTCCGACGACCTCCCTGAATACAAGGAACAACTCGAGATTCTTCGGAAGGGCGTCGAATAAGCCGAAGTATTGGGGGTGAGGGTCCGGCTTTGTTTGGTCCATGTAAGGGATTCCGCGCGCAAAGTCGCGCGAACGGTCAAGTCGGCTGGACCGTATAGACGCGGCAGGGGACAATCTGAGTCGAAGGGCGGCACAGCCCCTTCAACCCCGAGAAGAGAGAGCCGGTCCGCGACGTTTTCGGACCGGCGGACTTTGAGTGCGTCGGAAGGGCGCGCGTGCGAGATATCGCCGCCGCGTCGCTGAGGAGTATCCAGAGATGACGACCGCCACCGCCAACCCCAGTCCTGCCACGCCCTCTCAGGCGAAGCGTCCGGCTTCGGGTGGCCCCTCGCCCGCGGCGTCGGCGCTCGCGGTCATCGACCCGATGAAGTTGCTCCAGCAGTATTACCCCTGGCTGATCGCCGCGACGATCGTCGGCTCGATCGTGGGGCTGGGGGCATTCTTCCTGCTGCGTTCGGCGTACCCCATCTGGGAGTCGCAGGTGACATACGAGGTCCGGCCCGTGGTCGAGAGTTCGACGGACCCGGTGGCGGGGAACAGCGGCAGCCGCGACGACATGGAAGCGTACATGAACACCATGTCGAAGATCGCGCAGTCCGACTCGATCCTCTCAAAGGCGATCGAGGAGCGCCAGGTCCGCGAGACGCAGTGGGCCAGACAGTACATGGATGCGAGCGGGAACATCGACGCGGTGGCGGCGCTCAAGAAACTGCGAAAGATCGTCTCGGCCCGCGCGATCTCCGACACCAACATCATGGTCCTGACGGTCGGGACGCACCACAAGGACGATGCGCCGAACATCGCGACATCAATTTCCAACGTCTTCCTCGAAGACACCGGCTCGCGCTCGGGCAAGGACATGCGCGACCTCATCCAGCAGTTCGAGAACGAGGCACGCGACCTGGGCAAGGGCATCGAGCAGATCGACGCCCGCATCGAAGCCCTCATGGCAAAGCAGAAACTCACCGCGCTCCGCCAGGAGAGCACGGTCCATTACACCGAGGTGGGGAACCTCCAGCCGGCGATCGTCCGGATGCGTGAGGATTACCAGGCCACCAAGCAGCAGCACAAGTCCTACGAGGAGATGCTCAACAACCCCGGCGGCCCGCTCTACCCCGAAGCGATCCGCGAGGAAGTCGAGCGCAAGCCCATCATCCTGGAGCGCGAGGCCTCGATCGCTTCGCTGAACTCCGCGCTGCGATCCACGCGCGAGACCTTCGGCGAGAACCACCGCGAGGTTCTGTTGATCAAGCGCCGCCTCGCCGCGGAGGAGACCGAGCGGAAGCAGATGATCGAGAAGCACATGCGCGAGACCTTCACCACGGTCGTCGACAACCTCGCCAACAGCCTCAAGAATCAGGAAGCCAGCATGGCCGAGCTGGAGGGGCGCCTTTCCACGGCGACGCTCGCGCTCGAGCAGACGACGACGTCGCTCAAGCAATACGAGGACTGGGTCCTCGAGCGCACGGAGAAGGTCGAGAAGAAGTCGGACATGGAGAGGAACGTGGCGGAGATGCGCCTGCTCCAGTCGCGCGGCACGCGCGTCCGCGTCCTCTCCGCCGCCCAGATCCCCGACCAGCTCGCCTTCCCCAAGATGATCCCCAGCGCCATCCTCGGCGCGTTCCTGCTCACCGGCCTGGTCGGGGGACTCATCGCGCTGAAGGAGATCCGCGAGCAGCGGGTCCGCGGGCCGCATGATGTGGCCCTGATCCCGCGGACGCGCGTCGTGGGGCTGGTCCCCGAACTCTCGATGGACCCGACGGCGCCGGAGAGGATGGAACTCGCCAGCCGAGACCGTCCGCAAGGCGTCGTCGCGGAGAGCGTCCGCCAGATCCGCGCCAGCGTCATGAAAGAGCTGAACGCGCGCGGGCTGCGGTCGCTGATGGTCGTCAGCGGGCTGCCCGGCTCGGGCGCGTCCTCGCTCATCTCGAACATCGCCGTCAACGCGGCGGCGACGGGGCTGCGCGTGCTCATCGTCGACGCCAACCTGCGCCGACCGGCGATGCACTCCATCTTCGAGATCGCCGACGCGCCGGGGTTCACCGACCTCATCCTCGGGAACGCCACCGTGGACCAGGTGATCCATCCCACGAAGGTCGAGAACGTCTCGCTGCTGCCCTGCGGCAGGCGGGACGTGCCGGTCTTCGAGCGTTTCACCGGCTCGGCGATCTCCGGGGTCTTCCGCGACCTGAAGCAGCGGGCCGACCTGGTCCTCATCGACTCGACGCCCGGCGTCGTCGCGGGGGATGCCATCGCCATCGCCCACCACTGCGATGCTGTGGTGCTGGTTGTGCGGGCGCTGTGCGAGAAGCGGGGCCTCGTCGCTCGCCTGCGGAACCAACTGGGCGACACCGGCGCGGAGTTCCTGGGCGTCGTCGTCAACGCGGTGAAGCCCAGCGCGGGCGGGTACTTCAAGCGGAACTTCCAGGTGACGCACGAGTACGGCCGCGAGGCGGAAGCGCCGAAAGAGAAGAACGGGAAGAACGGGAAGAACGGCAAGCACGCGAAGGGCGACAAGGCGCCGGAGGCCGGCACGGAAGCCAAGGCGTAACCGTTTCGTCCGCCGCCCGATTGGCCGCTCGCTATTCTGCCGGGCGCAAGGAGCGTCCGAGTGAGCGGAGTCAATCCCGAGCCATCCCGGCCTCGTCGCTGTCTGGTGACGGGCGGCGCGGGGTTTATCGGTTCGCACCTGGTGGACCATCTTCTTGCCCGCGGCGATGAAGTGGTCGTCGTCGACAACCTCTCGACGGGTCGGCGGTCGAACCTGCCCGCGGAGGGGCCGAGCCTCCGCGTTGTCGTCGCGGAGGCATCGGAGGCGGTCCGATCGTTCGCCGACGCTGAGCGGTTCGACCAGGTCTATCACCTCGCGGCGGCGGTGGGGGTGAAGCGGATCATCGAGCGGCCGATCGAGTCCATCGAGACCAATATCCAGGAAGCATCGGCGGTGCTGCACTACGCGGTTTCGTGCGTGCCGATGCCCGCGGTGGTGATCGCGTCCAGTTCCGAGGTGTACGGCAAGGGGACCAAGAGCCCCTTCAGCGAAGACGATGATTGCCTGTACGGGCCGACCACGGCGGTGCGCTGGTCCTACGCCTGCACGAAGGCGATCGACGAGTATCTGGCGCTCGCCCACCATGCGCGATCGGGGTTGCCGGTGGTGGTGGCGCGGTTTTTCAACACGGTCGGGCCGCGTCAGGTGGGGGAATACGGCATGGTGCTGCCAAACTTTGTCGAGGCGGTGCTGCGCGGCCGGCACCCGGAAGTGTTCGGCGACGGCGCCCAGACGCGGTGCTTCTGTGATGTGCGGGATGTCGTCCCGGTGCTGCCCCGGCTGCTCGAATCGGGGGCGTGCCACGGGCGTGTGTTCAACATTGGTTCAGATGCGCCGATAAGCATCGCGGACCTTGCCCGCCTCGTCGCGCGGACGCTCAATTCCGATCTTGAGCCGGTGATGATCCCCTATGATCGAGTGTACGCTCCCGGTTTCGAAGACTTGCGGCAAAGGCGGCCGGACCTCCGCCGAATCAGGGGAGCGGTGGGGTTCGAGCCGAGGATCGAGTTGGCGCGGACCATCCGTGACCTTGCCCGCACCCGGGGGTGGAGTGCGTCCGATTAACTGTCTGGCCCGAATGAATCCGCCGAATCCGTCCCGATGCTGACCCCCTTGAGCATTCTTCTGGCCCAGGCCACCCCGCCGACCGTCGGGGGTGATGCGCCATTCGTTGATGGGGACACCGGGCTGAGCACGGCGGTGGAGGCCGCGCTGCCCGTTCCATCGATCGGGACCGCTCTCGACATCTTCCACGGGTACATCGGCGTGTTCATCGTCGCGTTCCTGGTCACGCTCATCGCGACTCCGATCATGCGGAAACTGGCGATCGCCAACGGGATCGTCGATCGTCCGAGCGAGTCGCGGAAGGTTCACCGTCTGCCCATCGCATACCTCGGCGGGGTCGCCGTGTTCCTGGGGATGCTCGCGGCGATCGCCTTCAGTTACATCGCGCCGGACCTGGTGGTGTCGGGGCGCACGGTGAACATCTTCGAGCCGCACGGATCGCGCTTCGAGCAGTCCCCCGTTCCCGTCTCGGTGGTGGTGGGGATGTTCGCGATCATGTTCACTGGGTTGCTCGACGACGTCGCGCGCCTGATCCCCCGGTCCAAGATCGGCGGGCAGTTGCTCGCGGCGGCGGCCCTGTCCTATCAGGACATCGGCACCAAGGTGGCGGCGGGACTGCTGCACCCGATCGGCGCCTTCTTCGGCAATCAGGACCTGCGATTCTCAATCCCGCTGCCTTTCGAGCTTCCAGGCTACGGCTCGTCGCTGACCGTGGACCTCATCTACTGGACCGGCGTCATCATCATCGCTGTCTTCGTCCTCGGCGCGTGCAACGCGAGCAACCTGGTCGACGGGCTCGACGGCCTGCTCAGCGGCATCACCGCCATCGCCTCGATGGGGCTGCTGCTGATGGCCCTCTGGCTCGCGGCGTCCGACGATGGATGGCTGGATTCGTCGCGCGTCGTGCTGGCGCTGGCGCTGCTCGGCGCGTGCCTTGGCTTCCTGCCTCACAACTTCAATCCCGCGACCATTTTTTTAGGAGATGCGGGTTCGCTCCTGTTGGGGTACGTCACGATCGTCATCGTGCTGATGATGGGGGACACGGGGAAGACACACCTGGTGGTCGCGGGGCTGATCATCTATTCGATCCCGATCATCGACACGGTGCTGGCGATGGTGCGCCGCAAACTCGCGGGACGGTCGTTCGCCGCGGCCGACGACCAGCATCTGCACCACATGCTGAAGCGTGCGCTGGGGGTGAAGGGGGCGGTGCTGACGCTCTACGCGGCGGGGCTGGTCTTCGCGGGGCTGGGGATCTGGCTGAGCATGGGCCGCGTTCGAGTCGTCTGCACGATCGCGATGGTGGTGTGGGCGTTCATCGGTGTGGCCGCGGTCAAGGTGGCGCGTCGGCAGGTGCTGGAAGCGCAGTGCGAGGCGCTGGCGGCGGGTCCATCGCCCGTCCGCCCATCGGTTCGGAAAGAGGCTGAGCCTCGAAAACCCACCCCCGCGAGGTAATCTGCGCCGTTGCCGGCAACCCATCCGGGCTGCCCCGCGAATACGGATGATTCCACGACAGGAGCCCCGAAATGCCGTGCCGAGTTCGACGTGTGGCGTGCGTGTTCGCCCTCCTCCTTGCCCATCTTGGCACGGTCGCTCCCGTCCGCGCGGAGCAGCCCCCCACGGCTCAGGCAAAGCACCTCCAGAATGAAGTCCTCCGCGCATTCGAGGCGGAAGACTGGCCGCGCGCCATCGAGTTGGGGCTGCAACTGCATCCGATCAACCCCCGCGGCGGGAACACCGCGTTCAACCTGGCGCTGGCGTACGAAAAGGCCGGCGACCCGGCGAAGGCCGCCGAGTGGCTCGTCACCGCCGGGCGCGACGGGTTCGGCGGTGCGACGATGGTGAACACAACCCCGGAACTTGCGCAGACGCGCAAGCAGCCGAAGTTCAACGAGGCGATCCAACTCATCACGGGCAATCGCGCCAAGCAACTCGAGCTCTTCAAGGAAGAGGCGTCAAAGGTCGAGCCGCTGGTGATCCTCCCGCCCAAACACAACCCCGCGCTCCCCGCGCCGCTCATCATCGCGCTGCACGGCACGGGGATGAACGGCAAGCAGAAGGCCGACGCATGGCGCGTGACCGCGGAGAGGTTCGGCGCGATCCTGGTATGCCCCGATGCGCTCCGCCCCGCGGGAAACGGGTTCCACTGGATGTACGTCGATGAGTCCGAGTGGCTCGTGCTGCGCACCGTCGAGTGGGTCACGGCGCGGCACAAGATCGATCAGGAACGGATGATCCTCACTGGCTTTTCGCAGGGGGCGAACGTGTCGATGCAGGTCTCGACGAAGCACCCGGATGCCTTCGACGGCGTGATCGTGTGCTGCGGGCACTACGAGCCGCACGCGCAGCCATTGTCCGATCGCAATGCCAGCATCTGGCCGCGCTACGCGCTGCTGACGGGTGATCGCGACGAGGGGGCGAAGTCCAACCGAGATTTTGCGGAGGCATTGAAGGCGCGCGGCATCGCGGTGGACCTGCGGGTCTACAAGGGGATGGGACACAGCCTGCCGCGGGCGAAGGAGAAGGAGTTGAAGGAGGCGGTGGAGTTTGTGCTGGGGGAGTAGGAGTTCGCTTTTTCATGCAGCAGCCAAGTGTGCATCGGGTGGCATGCTTGTGGCTCGGCACAAGCATGGAGGGGTGACGCACGGCGCACTTCGGTTCGGGAATGATTGGTGGTTCGGAGGCAAGCGGGCCATCCATCGCCATTCCTTCAAATTAGCCCGGCCTCACGCGCAGCATCTCGGTTCCATCTCCAAGTTCTTTGGTACCGTTCCTTCTCGTGACTCCGTGATCCCCCACCGAAGTTGATTCTGAACGGCTCCTCGTTGGATGCTGGTCTTCAACATTTCGCTCAGTGTCTCTGCGAGATGTTCGAGTAAAACATTCATTTCTTCGCCCCGGCTCGCGGGGTACCATTGACCCCCCCATTCAACATGAGGTCCAAATGACTCTTTTACCTGAGTAAATAAATACACCCGTGTTTCGTGGGTCCACTTCCCCTTGCGCCCCCGACGTTCTCGACGTTCAGAACTCAGTTGTTTCATTGATAACCTCCATGCTCTCGGCTCGTCACAAGCATACTGTGCTGCTTCAAGACGCTTGAGCTCGCTTGTGGCGGATGGATTGAGTGGTGCGCAGACGTGATGCCTCTCGGCGCGCCAGTTCGATCGCGCCCTGGATCGTTCCGCCCGCATCCTTCCACATCTTGGCGCGAACCGCTCGAACTCGGGAAACGGTCGGTGGATCGCTTGGCGGAGTGATGCTGCGGGGTTGTTTCTTTGCCATGTGTACTACTCCGGGACGACCTCGAATGGTGTCGCGATGATAGGCGTGGTGAGGCCGAGACGCGTATTGACGGCGCGAATGTGTCGAGCCTTGTTTGCATTGGCGAGGTGGCGGCAGTTCCATGTCAGCACAAAATCGACGGCGTGCAGAGAAGCGACGGCAAGGTGGGCCGCGTCGCCCCGTTCGCCGGCGGGCATAACGCGCTCGCTGATGTACGCGGAAACAACCTCCTCGAATCGCTTCGGAATCGGGAGCACCGCCACGCCAGAGAAGAAGCGGGCCGCCTGCGCAGACTTCACCGCGGGTGCTCGGAGGTACTCGGCGATGACGAACTCCGATGTCACCAGTTGGTAGGCCGGTGCGAACCGATCCCACCAGAGTCGAGTCTGAGCACGCCAGTCAGTTGTTCGACGGTCCCTCCGTGTCTCGAAGTAGTACGAGGGAATCGTTGTTTCGATGAAGATGCTCGACATGAGTTCTGATGGTATCGCGTCGGGTTGGCGGGCACAGCATGGCAGAAGATGCGCGAAGCACACGATTGCGCAGCGCAACCAGCCACCGAGGACCCTCTACCCCGCCCGCTCCGCGGGCCCCCTCGAATCCGAGGCGGATAAAGCGCGCGAATCGCTCTCGCTCGTCGGGTACGCGACGCGTCCGTGGTAGATGCTCGCAAGCGTGCGCGACACGGCCTCTTCGATGGCGTGGAGTTCCGCGAGCGTGAGGTTGCATTCATCGAACTGGCCGTCCATCAGGCGCTTGGTAGCGAGGTGGTTCACGAGCGACTGGATGCGCGACGGCGTGGGTTCGGGCATCGAGCGCGTGGCCGACTCGACCGCGTCGCAGATCATGAGGATGGCCTGCTCCTTGGTCCGCGGCTTGGGCCCGGGGTAGCGGTACTCGACCTCTTCCGGCGCGGCGGAGGCGCCGGGGTCGCCCTCATCCTCCTCGGCTTCGCGGCGGGCGCGGTCGAAGAAATATTCGACCAGCGTCGTGCCGTGGTGTGTCTCCACATAGCCGAGGAGCGATCGCGGCAGGTGGTATGCCTTGGCCAGTTCGATGCCGTCCTTGACGTGGCCGACGATGACGAGGAGGCTCATCGCGGGGCTGAGTTTGGAGTGGCGGTTGAAGCCTCGCGGCTGGTTCTCGACGAAGTAATCGGGCTTGTTCATCTTCCCGATGTCGTGGTAGAGCGCGCCGACGTAGACGTGCAGGCCGTTGGCCCCGACTGCTTCCGCGGCGGCCTCCGCGAGCGTCGCGACGGTGTGCGAGTGGTTGAAGGTGCCCGGGGCCTGGAGTTGCAGTTTGCGCAGCAGCGGCTGCTTCGGGTCGCGCCATTCGCTGAGTGTCATGCCGGTTGTGACGTCGAACAGGCGCTCGACGGTGGGCAGCACGACGAGCGTCATCGCGCCGGCAAAGAAGCCCGCGAGGCCGGCGCGGAGCGCATCGGCGAAGATCTCGGTCCAGAGGGTCCACCCCTGCGCCAGAAGTGGCCGGCTCAGCAGACTGACCGATATGACTGACAATGCAAGCCCCGCGCCGACGATCATCGCCGCACGGACCACGTCGTTGCGGCTGCGCACATCGCGCAGC
>JAGVLZ010000116.1 GCA_020054055.1 Phycisphaerales bacterium | reverse complement strand
TTCTTCGCGACAAGAATGTCACGGCGCTCACCATCCGTACACGGGCGCTCGTGCCGCTGGGCCGCGCGGCCTTCGCGGGACTGATCCCCGAGGGGCAGCAGGGGCAGCGGCTGGTGCTCGATGTGGACTTTGAGTCCTCGCCCGCGGTCGCGATGGAGATTCTTGCGGCGTTGGAGCAGGCGACCGAGGTGACGAGCGTCGGGCGGGTCATCATCCGCAAAGTGGAGCGTGAAGGGAAGAAGTCGGTGCAGGTGAGCCTGTCGCCCGAGACGTGGGTGGTCACGCCGAAGCGGGGGGGTGCGTGATGGGGCGCGAACGCCTAGGCGCATGGTCTGAGACTTCTCGGGCGATGCGTTCGCTCGGACCTTGGGGGTGGTGCGCGCTCGGCGCGATCGCGCTGGCGTGCTACGCGATGGTTGCCGGGGTGCCCGGCGTTGCACGCGCCGCTTTTTCGCCATCGGCGAACACCGGGATTGAACCAGCGCCCGATTCATCGCGGGTCGAATCGTTCCGCGAGTCATTCAAGGATCAGTTGGCTCAGGTCGATGGCCGCTCGATGTTCTTCATCCCGGGCGCGCCGCCGCCACCCCCACCGGTCGCGGAGGATTCGGAGCCGGAGACGCCGCCGCCATCCAAGTACGGCGGGCCGGCGGTCATCGCCACGATCAACGGCGTGGTGTGGTTCGACAACGGCACGCGGCTGCGGAGCGACGAGGCGGCGAGCGGCGGGCTGCGCATCATCTCGATCAACTCGCCGTGGGGAGCGAGGATCGAGTGGAGCGGGCAGGAGTGGGATGTGCCCTTGTTTGATCGAACGACGCAGCAGTTCCTCGAAGCGGTCCCGAAAGAAAAGCCCGCGTCCGACCCCGAATCGTCAGAGGAGAAACCGTAAACCATGGGTCATTTCTCGCGAATAAGCGGCGTCTCCTCCCGCGAATGGGCGCTCGCGGCGCTGCTCGTGGTCCATGCCTGTGCGCCCGTTGCGCTCGCGCAGGAAGACAAGGAAGCAGTGGAGGCTGCGCCGGTTGTCGAGCCGACCGATGCGCTCGGCCGTCGAGTACCAGACGGCAAGACGACGACGCTGGCGTTCAAGAATGTCACGGTCGAGCAGGTGGTCCCCTTCATCGTCGAATCGACGGGCAAGGTGGTCCTGCCCCAGACCGAGGTGATGTCGCGGCGGATCACGATCCTGAATGACAAGCCGATCCCGCAGGGGCAGGCGCTGGACCTGGTTCTGCTCGCGCTCCAGCAGGCGGGGATCGCGGTCGTGGAGACCCCTGATCTGATCACGCTGCGCGACATCGCGGAGATCGAGCGGCAGGACGTGCCGGTGATGGGGGGGGACGAATCCACGCTGAAACGCGCCGACTTCGGCTCGATCGCGGAGAAGGTCTACGCGCTGCGCCACGCCTCCGCGAAAAACATCGGCGAGGTGCTGAAGGAATCCATCCCCGACTACGCGACGATGGCGGTCGATGAGGAATCGAATCAGATCGTCGTGCGCGGGAACATGTCGCTCCTGCAACGGCTGGAGCGCCTGATCACCTCGCTCGATCGTCCGAGTTCCGCGTCGCTGACAACCGAGACGTTCCGGCTTCGATACGCCGATGCGGAACAGATCGCGACGAACATCCGCGACCTGTACGAGCAACAGCGCGGCGGACAAAACCAGCAGCAGGGGGGACAGCAGAATCCATTCCAGCGATTCTTCGGGGGTGGCGATGGGCCGGGCGGCGCGGGTGGTGGTGGCGCGCAGGGTCAGCGTGGAGGCGGCGGAGCGGGTGGAGCCAATCAGCAAGGTGGGCGGGGCGGCGCTCAACAAGGGGGGCGGGCAGGCCAAGGAGAAAGCGGCGCGGTCGGCTCATCTCCCAATCTGCGCGTGACGGCGAACAAGCAACAGAACTCGGTCACCGTTCTCGCGGAGCAGGCGATCCTCGACGAGGTGCGCAAACTGATCGGCGATGTGTGGGACCAGCCGCTGCCGGAAGAGGCCGTCGCGCCGAAGATCTACGACCTGAAGAACTCGGACCCGGTGAAGGTGCGCGACCTGCTCCAGGGGCTTTTCGGCTCGCCGAGCGGGGCGACCACTTCCGCCACGTCATCGCAGGGTGTCGGTCGGCTCGCGGGGCAGTTCTCCTTCCAGGCGATCCCGGAGGCGGGGCGCCTCGTCGTCGTCTCAAAGACTCCCGACAATCTCTCGGTGATCGACGAGATCATCGCGGGGATCGATCAGCCGCAGACGGTTGGGCTGCCCGAGATCGTTGAACTCAAGCACGCATCGAGCGAGGATCTCGCGGAGCAGTTGAACACGCTGTTGGCGCAGGAGGGAACGCTCGCATCGCTGAGGCGGAGCGAATCGGGGCTGACCGAGGATTCGTCCAACGCAAGCCCGTTTGCATCCGACCAGACTTCGAGTGCGAACACGGACACGGCGAACCAGCAGAACGCGAACGCGAGCGCCGAGACGATCAACTTCTGGTGGCAGCGTGCGCGGCCGCCGTCGGACAGCCGGGGCACGTCGAACCTCGTGTCGAAGGTTCGCATCGTCCCTGTGTGGCGGCAGAACGCCGTGATGGTGCTCGCGCCGCCGGAGTACAGGCGGAGCGTGGTGGAGTTGATCCAGTCGATCGACAAGCCGGGGCGGCAGGTGCTCCTCTCGGCGATCGTCGCGGAAGTTTCGCTCGAAGACGCGACGGCGCTCGGGCTTCGCTGGTCGAACCAGGACATCACGACGAACAACCCCGACAACGCGGCGAGCCTCGGCGTCGATTCGCAGAACTCCAAGAACAACTTTCTTTCCGGGCTCTTCGATACATCCGTGCTGAATGTCAACACCGACTTGAACGTCCTTCTCCAGGCGCTGAACCAGAAGACCGGGGTGAAGATTCTTTCCGAGCCGCGGGTCTTCACGGGGGACAATCAGGAGGCGGAGTTCTTCGACGGGCAGGACATCCCATTCATCACCGATTCGCAGGTCAACTCGCAGGGCAATGTCACGCAGTCGTTCGACTACCGCGCGGTGGGCATCCAGCTTCGCGTGCGGCCTCGGATCACGGTCAACCGCGATGTCGATCTGCGCGTGAATCTCGAACTGTCGTCCATCCAACCGCAGCAGACGGTGCTGGGCGGGTTCATCGTCGATCGGCGCGAGACAACGACGCAACTGATCGTCCGCAACGGGCAGACGATCGTCATCAGCGGCATCCTGCGCAGCGAGATCTCGGACATCAAGCGGAAGGTGCCGCTGCTCGGAGATATCCCGCTGCTGGGGGCGCTCTTCACGAGCATCGACAAGCAGGAGACGCGCACGGAACTGGTCGCGTTCATCACGCCGATCGTGGTGGACAATCCCGAAGAAGCGTCGAGCGTCAACGAACCCTATCGTCAGAGGCTGGAGGTGCTGAAGTCGGAGTTGAAGGGGACGACGGGGGAGCCTGAACTGGGCGATGTGCCGACGGAGCCGCCATTGTCCCCGGAAACGCACGACGAGGATTCGACGCCATGAGCGTGTTCCCGCCAGGACCGTTGGAACCCCGACCGCAAGGGAGGGGGTTTGTGGCGGCGACTTCGCTTTTCGCTGCGACTGCTTTGATGTGTCTGCCGGCGTGCATCACAGAGCGCACGACCACTCGACGAACCCCGACCACACGGGAGCGGGCCGGTTCGTCGCCACGCACCGCGCTCACCACGCGCGTCGATCCCGCGCGCTCCGAGAGTTCATCGGCAAAGGTGGCGCTCCAGCCGCTGGGGTATGTGCCGTACGACGGGCTGGTGCTGCCGCTGATCTCGCCGGATGGGAAGTATCTGGCGACGCAGGTGGGGGAGGCGCCGGAGTGGGAGCAGATGATCGGGAGGCCCGGCTCGAACGTCGGGGTGAACTGCTCGATCGCGATCTTCCGTCTCGACGGCGCTACGGCCACGCCGGTCGATCCGCCGCCGCGGATCAGCGAAGGCACCGTGCTCGGGTGGATCGCTTACGAGGACGGGTTTCAACTCCTGTGCCCGTTCGGCGCCGTGCCCGGCGATGTCATCCTGCGATACGGCACTTGGGAACAATCGCACGAAGGGCTTCCTCGCCCGGAGGCGCTTTCATTGCTCGGTCTTCAATCGCCAGGCAGCAACGAGTCCGCCGAACTTGCCTACCGTTTGTGCGCCTCCGCGTCGCGGTCACCCCCGGGCTTTGATCCGTCGTTGAACGGCGCATGGCTTGTCTTCGACGCGTCCTCCGCGTGCATGACGATCGTTTCGGGCGAGAGTCGTGAGAGACTCGCGCGACACTCCATCGCGGGCTGCTGGGCTTCGGCTCGCGCTGGGCAGGCCGTGCTCCTGACCACGAATGATGGGCTTTTCCTCCAGCGGCTGACGAGCGATGCACGCGCCGTGCGCGCGCAGGAACCCGTCCGGCTGCTCCGCGAACCATATGTGCCGCGGGCGACGACGGACCCCGAGCGACCCTTCATATTGCTCGGCCCGGGGCCGAAGGACAAGCCGGACATGCTCCAGGTGATTGCCATGCGGCTCATCGAGGAGTGAGCGTGCCCAGACCCTTGACCTCGATCACCGAATCTCCCACCGCGAAGGCGCGGTCTCCCTTGCGCGGATGGATCACCTTCGCCCCGGTAAACGTGCCGAAAGCGGGGAGGACGGTGCATCGTTCGCCGACCCAGAAGCATGGTGCGCGCAGCGTCGATTCCGCGCGGCCGAAGAGCCGCACGGCCGGATGGATGTGGCCGCAGAGGATGTGGCCGGTGTTGCTCTCGCCGGGTTCGTGCTGAAATAGGAATGGGCCGTCGGCGTGCGGGTTGTGCACGCATTCGATGCGCCACTCGTTCGGCGGATCGCCCGCGCGTTCATCGTGATTGCCCCGGACAAGGAGCATGTCCAAGGCCGCGTGACGCCCGCGCCACTCGTTGAAGGCGTCGAACACCTCGCTGGATCGCCCCGCCGCCGCGTGGATCATGTCGCCGAGAATCACGAGGCGTTTCGCGCCGAGCCGGCCGATCGCAGCCGCGAGCCGG
>JAGVLZ010000098.1 GCA_020054055.1 Phycisphaerales bacterium | reverse complement strand
GCCGCCGCGCTCGGCGCGGAGTTCAAGCAACTCGAGCGCAAGGTTGGCGGCGTGGCCGGGGCGTGGGGAGCGGTCTGCCCCGCGGAACTCATCAGGCGCACATCCGTCGAGGGAGTCTCGCGCGGCGTCCTCACCATCCGAGCGGACGATGCGGGCACGCGGTTCGAGATCGACCGGTGGCTCCGCTCGGGTGGCGAGCGCGAACTGGTGAAGAAGTGCCCGACGACTGTGCGGAAAGTGAAAGTGGTGATCGCGGAGAGCGGAAACGGGGAGAGGGGGGGATAAGACCTCGCTGGCGCTTCGGGCTCTGCCCGAGCGCGGGAATGACCGATATCATCTCTCATGCCCCCACGCCGGTCCAACACCGACCTGCCCCACGAACTGCGGGCGCACATGGACCGTATCAAGGCCAAAGCCATCGAGTACGGCCTGGCCTTCCCTGAGGTCGTCTTCGAGGTGCTCGACTTCCAGACCATGAACCAGATCGCGGCGTATGGCGGGTTCGCCGTCCGCTACCCACACTGGAAGTGGGGAATGGAATACGAGCGCCTCTCCAAGCGCGACGCCTACGGCCTCGGACGCATCTACGAGATGGTCATCAACAACGACCCGGTGTACGCCTACCTTCAGGAATCGAACGCGGTCACCGACCAGAAACTCGTAATGGCCCACGTCTACGGCCACGCGGACTTCTTTCAGAACAACTACTGGTTCAGCAAGACCGACCGCAAGATGATGAACACGATGGCGAACCACGCGACACGCGTGCAGCGGCATGTGAACAAGCACGGCCAGGACGTGGTCGAGACGTTTCTCGACGCGGCGCTGTCGATCGAGCACCTGATCGACCCGTATTCGGTCTTCTCATCGCACGAGCACGGGTCGCTGATGCGCGACGAGCCCTTCGAGCCATCCAAACTCCCGGCCAAGGGGTACATGGACCCCTTCATGAACCCCGCGGCGGAGATGGAGTCGCAGCGGAAGAAGCACGAGGAGAAGCGCAAGGCGTCGAAGGGGCGCATCCCCTCGCGGCCGACGCGGGACGTCCTGCTCTTTCTGATGCACCACGCGCCGCTCGAAGATTGGCAGCAGGATGTCCTGTCGATCATCCGCGATGAGGCGTATTACTTCGCGCCGCAGGGGATGACCAAGATCATGAACGAGGGGTGGGCCAGTTACTGGCACTCGAAGTTGATGACGGAGCATTTCCTGGAAGCGTCGGAGATCGTGGACTACGCCGAGCAGCACGCGGGGGTGGTGCATATGCCGCCGGGCGGGTTCAACCCCTACAAGATCGGCATCGAGATGTTCAAGGACATCGAACGCCGGTGGAACACCGGGCAGCACGGCCCGGAGTGGGATCGGCTGGAACATCTCGGCGCGAAGGGCGAGTTCGATGACCGCAGCATGAAGGGGCGGGAGAAGATCTTCGAGGTCCGCCGCATCTACAACGATGTGAACTTCATCGACGAGTTCCTGACCGAGGAGTTCGTCGAAAGGCACCAGATGTACCGCTACAAGCGCGACCCGCAGACGGGTGAACTGCGGATCGTCAGCCGCGATTGGAAGCAGGTGAAGCACAGCCTGCTCTTCCAGATCACGAACATGGGGCAGCCCTTCATCCACGTTCTGGATGCGAACTACCAGAACCGGGGCGAGTTGTACCTGGGTCACCAGTGGAACGGCCTCGACCTTGAACTCTCGAAAGCGGGCGAGGTCTTGAAGGCGCTCCGCGCCATCTGGGGACGGCCGGTGCATCTGGCGACGCGACTCGAAGAGGATTCCATGCTCTTCTCCGCGATCGAGCCCGACGGGCAGATCAAGAAGGAGAAGATCAGCGAGCGCACGGCGAGGCCGGGGAATGAACTGGATTCGTGACTCGAGATTCGGGTGCCACGGCTTGACCGCTTCGGCAAGCCGTGCTCCGCGAGATCGGCTCAATTCCACGGCCGCACGGCTTGCCCTTCGGGACAAGCCGTGGCACCCACTCGCTCAGTTCACTGCTCCATCCATCATCCCCACCACCCACACCCGCACCCCCCGCGTGACCTCGACGACCGCCGCGCCGAGGAGTCCCGCCGCGATGACCGATCCGTCGGCCAGACCCGCGGCGCCGAGGACGATGGTGAGCGCGAGTTGGACCACCCCCGCGCCCGCGTTCACGCACGCGGCGGAATCGCGCCACGGGTGCGCCGCTGAGCATCCGCCCATTCCTCGAAGACTCGTCATGGGCGGCTTCTCTGGGCGGGAAATCATGCGGATCGCGAGCATCCACGCGAGCCAGCGGCCGTCGCTGCTCCACAGGATCGCGATAATGATCGCGCACCAGAAGTTCCATGCGGAGGCCGCCATGAGAGTGTGCGGGTCGAGTTGCACGCCCGCGAGGGCCGTCGCGGTGGGGAGCGCGAGTGCGTGCGCGATGATCCCTCCCCATCGGCGGACGCGGCGCGCGGTTCGAGGGTTCTCGAAGCCAAAGCCAGCCATGAGGCCGAGACTAAGCCCCGTCGCAACAATGGTGATGCCCAAGGACCATCCAACGAGCACCGCGATGGAAGCGCACGCGAAGAGCCCGACCGCCGACGCGATGAAGATAGGCGGGCGGAGCGTCGCCGCGATCCCGGGCGTGCCCATGATGACGGCGAAAGCGATCGTCTCGCGCGGCGAG
>JAGVLZ010000304.1 GCA_020054055.1 Phycisphaerales bacterium | reverse complement strand
CGCGGCGTATGCCTGAAGCCATCGCCCGCCCAAACCCGGCGCGTGCCCATCGACGATCCGCCGCGCCAGCCCGAGGTTGATCTTCGCGAGCACCTTCGGATCGCCCAGCACCGCGCCGGGGAAGTTCATCATCTCCGCCAGCGCCACGACGCGATCATCATCGAAGAGCGGCTCAAGGTCCGCCGCCTCCAGCCTTGCCCCGCTCGTCTCAAGGTGGCACGACGGCACGCACGATGAGAGCGCGAACATGCAGTTCAGGGACAAACCTCGGGAGTTGTCCATGATCGCGCGGATCCCCGCGATGCCGAGGACGTTGGCGATCTCGTGCGGGTCGAGCACCACCCCCGTCGTGCCGTGGGGCGAGGCGAGCGTGACGAACTCGCTCGGCGGCATCATCGTGCTCTCGACGTGCATGTGCGCATCGATGAACCCCGGCCCGATGAAGGCCCCGGCGCAGTCGGCGATGCGCGCCGCCGAGATCGCGGGTGTCTCGGCCCCTCCCTGACGGTCGGGGTTCGTGAAGATCACGGCGGCGATACGCTTTCCCTGGATCAGCACTGTCCCGGGCAGCACCTCGCCCGAGAAGACGTTGACCACGCGGGCGTTTGTCAGGGCCACGTCTCCCGGCGCATCGCCCCGCGCCGCCGCAAGCAGTTCAGGCGTAATCATTGAATCGTCAGAATATCGTCCGCATCCAAATCCGGTAGTCCCCTCCCGGCGAAGATATCCCAGCCAGCCCCGCATGAGCGCGGGAAGCGAGTCAACCCATGCCGACCCAGCCACATGCCGACGCCGCACAACAGGAGTCATCGCACGCCCTTGCCTGCATGGAGATCTGGGGCGGCAACGAGACGATCGACAACGCTCTATCGTCTCCGGGCATCGACGCCTTCGTCTACAGCCGCCCCTACGAAGGCCAGCACGCCGGCGGCGACGTCCACTACGTCTCGATGTGCGGCTCGGGCCGCCTCGCCCGCTTCGTCGTCGCCGATGTCTCGGGCCACGGCGGGAGCGTCGCCCAGATCGCCACGACCCTCCGCTACCTCATGCGCCGCAACATCAACACCCTCGACAACACCCGCTTCACCCGCGCGCTGAACGAATCCTTCCAGATGGAGAAGACCGGCGGGAAGTACGCCACCGCGGTGCTCGCCTCCTACTTCGCGCCGACCGATGAGCTGATCGTCGTGAACGCGGGCCACCCGCGCCCGCTCTACTTCCGCGCCGATCGCGCGGAGTGGACCATTCTCTCCGAAGACGGCGCGCAGCACGCGACCTCCGCCTCAAACCTCCCCCTGGGCATCATCGACCCAACCGAGTTCTCCCAGTTCGTCACGAAACTCCGCCGGGGCGACCTCGTCTTCTTCTACACCGACGGGCTGATGGAGGCGAAGTCGCCGAGCGGCGAGATGCTGGGCGAGTTGGGGCTCCTCAAACTCATCGGCGAACTCGACGCCGCTCAGCCCGACCGCATCATCCGCGACCTGCTCGACCGCATCGAGCGCTACCAGGACGGCAAGCCCATCGAGGACGACGTGACCTGCGTCCTCCTGCACCACAACGCGGGCGATGTGCCGATCTATTCGATGGGCGAATATCTGGTGTCGGCGGCGAAGATGCTGGGATTGCTACGCACATAGAGAGCTCGCATCGTCCGTCGGTGCCGGAAAGTCTCTCGCTAGCCAGGCACCAACGACCAGGTCAATCGCGTTACCGGGAACAGTCATCGACCACGGCGCGCCGCGAGCCGGCACGACGACGAGGAGATGAAATGCGGCGGGATCACGACTGCAATAAACGACGAGCCCATCGGTTGCTGAGTCCGCCCGCTTCTCGCCGAAGGGCCCGTTCCGCACCAGCCCTCCCGGCACGAGCGCCGCACCGCTAACCGCGAACGGTACACCCCCCGCCCAGCACAGACCATGAAGAATCAGGCCAGACCCCACGATCAGCATGCATACCGACAAGAGAATGGCGGGAGGATGTGCGATCGGTGCCCCGATGTGCGCGATCAGCCAAGCGGCTACAGCAGCTGCTCCGAGGCCGCACTCCGCTGCAAGAGGCATGATCGCGAGCCGAACTTCCGGTAGGGGGCAAAGAGATACGCTCTCGCTCGACAGGGACCAGCGGCGCGATGCCTCGAATGCCTTCGACCTGACATGCTCCGTGCTCGCTCCTTTGACATGCACAATCGAGTTGCCGACGATCAGAGCACGCAAGATTGCATGCTCATTGAATGCATTGAAGCTGTCGCGGGCGAGTAAGAATGTCCAGACCCGCTGCGGTACAAAGCGAACGGATATAGCGCACAATCCGATCAAGCACGCAGAGAATGCTCCCAAGGCAAGCGCGTCCGAGCGCGTGGTTCCCACAACACTCAGGAGAGAATCGACAATTTGACTCAGCCATTCGGATCGTCGGAAGGGCGCGACGAGTGCTGCGGCCGCCAGCACATCCCGTATCCAGTCGAACGGTCGGGGACGAACGAGCCAGTAAAGGGCATGACTCATTGCCATGTGGTGCCGAGACTTCCTCACACAATCTTCCGACCCGTTGCCCCTCACGGATCGCCGCTACCGCTGCATCCCGCTGCAACGGCCGCTGCGGCTTGAATGTTCCTTGCAACATTGCAGTTGACCATGTCTTGCTCCGCGACCTCGCACTCCTCCATCTTCTCCCAAGTGTACGTCAAGCCGCCAACAAGGCATCCCCCACAAAAGAGGCCAAAACTGATGCCGCACGTCACGCCGCAGACGACCGCAGTCCCAATCCCCCGCCGAAGGAACTGTTTCATGCAAAGATCATAGTTGTTCTTCGAGGTCTGAAAGCAAACTCGAAAATCGGTATCAATTTGCGCCAGTTCGTCACAGGTTGCCGGACTGTTCGTTTCCCCGATTCCATCTCCATCGCAGTCGAGGTTGCATTCCATGGGCGGCACAAGCGGGGCGGGGGGGCATCGAAAGATCGCGGTCCAATCGGAGCGACTCAGCAAGATCGAACGGAAGTGTCCCGAGCACATAAAAGCTCTGCGCCATCTGCCCGTTGTCCTGGCGGAATGAAATGTATACGCCGCTCACCGCAACGGCGGTCATCCCTCGGATCATGTCGGCGTACATGAACCCACCCGAGACCTCTTTCGCCAAAATGGCGTCCGCCGCGCCAGACGGGAGATTGTCAAGCCCGCCAGGCTCATCAAATCCTGCGGGAGCGAGTGCGAGCACGTCCAGCGCGAAGGAAATGCCGCTTGGCGTCTCGGCGTTCTGAATCGATGCGCTGGTCACCGGGGCGAAGAGTCGATAGCCGGGCGCGTCAAGGCTGAATGCACTGTTCGGGCCAAAGAGCAGCGAATGGACATTCTGATTGATGGAGATCCACTCATCGATACAAATCATGCCTGACGTCTCGATCTCTTCGGGAACGAACGCGATGTTTGCACACGGCGGACGAGCCGATGCCGACTGCGTGAAGATCGAGATTGACCCCAGACTCAGGCACGCAACCAGAATTCCGGTCAGGAAGTCACGCCATCGGCCGTGTGCCGTGTGCCGTGTGCCGTGTGCCGTGTGCCGTGTGCCGTGTGCCGTGTGCCGTGTGCCGTGTGCCGTTTGCCGTGTGCCATCGATTCTTCTCATTGGGGTCAGAGTTGATTAGACATTGGATCAAGTGATTCGGCACGAGTCAAGCGTTATTTGTGAAACTCCCGCTAAGTTGTTGATTTCGCGTCACATTTCCCGAAACCAAAATTAAGTGCCCTCACCGGTACTGCTTCCGCTCCTGCTGGATTTCTCGAAGGATCTCGTTGCCCGTCCGCGGATCGGCGGGCGCGCCGCGCCCGCGCATCATCCGCGCCAGTTCCGTCTCCGCCGCGATGTAGCCGAAGGCGGGCCACTGCCCCGCCTTCATGCACTCCTCGAAGCGCGTCCGCGCGCGGGGCAAGTCCCCCTTGATGAGCGCGAGCGCCCCGAGGCCGTGCAGCAACGTCGCCCGATCCGTCCCGGCTCCCTCGACCCCTTCGACGCCGACACCCAACGCCGCATCTTCCGTCAGTTCACCCTTCGCCACTTTGAGTACCTGCCAGTACGCGCCGTTCTCGATGATGTCGAGATTCGGCGTGATCGCCGACAGCAGCGCCGCCGCACGCTCCGGCCGCCCCGATCGCGACTCCGCGACGTACAACCAGAAGGTGTAGGCGACGAGCATGTCGTCGTTCGGCTTTACGCGCTCCAGCCCCGCGCGCCACGCCTCCGCCGCCTTCTCGAACTGGCCGCGCAGATAACGAGTGAGCGCCAGGTGGTAGTACACGTTGTCGTGCAGCGTGCTGAGGGGGATGTTCCGCGCGTTGGGCAGGCCGTCCGGTTCGATCTCGTCCGGCACATGGTTTTCGCGGATCAGGTCGGCTGCCCGCTGAAGATCCTTCGAGGCCAGATCAAACCGCCGCGTCGTGATGTACCTGTGGCCGCGATGGCGCAGCACCTTCACGCTCTCGGGATGGGCCGTGAGCCCCTCGGTGAACACGCCGATCGCCTCGTCGAAGCGGCCGAGGTACGCCAGGCGCCGCCCGAGCCAGACGATGCTGTCCTCCTTCGTCGGGTCCGCGTCGTACGCGGTGCGTGCCGCCGCCAGGTTCGCCT
>JAGVLZ010000006.1 GCA_020054055.1 Phycisphaerales bacterium | reverse complement strand
TGGGGCGAGGGTCGAGAGGCGGCGCGGGGTTGGGACCTTGATGCCAGCGGGCGGGTGGGGGCGGGCGACCTCGTCCTGCTCCTCGACGGCATGGCCGATGCACGCGGCGTCTTCATGGGCGAGTGCGAGGAGCTCAAGACCCAGTGCCCGTATTGCCCGTTCACGACCGCGTGCTGCGATTGCACGAACTGCTGCGGCGGCGGCGATGGGGACGGGGACGGTGATGGTGATGGCGATGGTGATGGGGACGGCGATGGGGACGGGGATGGGGACGGGGATGGAGACGGGGATGGGGATGGGGATGGGGATGGGGATGGGGATGGGGATGATGACGACGATGACGACGGCATCCCCGATGGGCAGGACGGCGATGACGACAACGACGGGATCGGTGACGACGAGGAGATCGATCCGGAGGACGACTCGTGCCAGGTCGTTGTCGCCCTTGGCTGCGCCATTGGCGGTCCCTTCAGCCGACCCGTGGCCGACCTCGTCCCGCTACCCTTCAGCGGAGAAATCCAACTTTCGGCGGAGTTCGGCGCCTCGGGAATAAGCATTGACGAAACTGAGTGGAGCATCTCGGGTCCGGCGGAGTTTATTGACGAGGACGACCGCTGCAAAGCCTTCCGCGTGACGGCACCGGGGCGGGTAACGCTGAGCGTCACCGTGTCGGGGACGAACGCCGCCACTCAGCAGCCCTGCAGCGTGAGCGGGTCCTATTCTTTCACCGCGTTCTCCGCACGGTTGAAGTCGGTCGAGTTCGGCGGCACGGGGTTCTTCGACGTGACGCGGGACGGGAACAGCGGCAACCCGCCGCTTGCCGATATTCCCCAAACCGAATACGAATCGCCTCAGTGGCGCGACGCCAATGGCGACGGCGACGCGGACGACGACGATTTGACCGATCCTGATGACGACCGCAACTACCCGGTCTGTTATGTGCGAAACTCGCGACTGACGGTTCAGGAGGTCAAAGTGGCCTTCGAGTCGGGCGGGAACGCCCTTCCCGCGTTCGAAGTCAAGGGAGCTTCCTGGCTTGGCACGCCTGGACTCACATTCAGCGGCGAAATGGCACCGGGCGGCGGAACCGGCACCGCGGGGCCGCTGCCGAGTCTGAATCAGGCGGGGGATGCTCCCGCGATGATCGAAAACATCGTGGGCATCGAGACGAGGGGTATCAACTGGTCCCTCCGCTGGACGAAGGACGGGCGTGAAGCCGCGACTGGGGTGGAGGGTTCGCAGCATACGATCTACCGAGTCATGGCTGCCCCCGCGACGCCCACCCTGTACGAAGCGCTCTTGTCGATCGGCTGCGGTGCGGCCACCGGCTGGACGGAGGGGGACACGGAACAAGACCTGGTGGACGCGATCTGGGGCGAGTTCGCGGATCGGGATGTGAGGCGGACGGATGGGCTGCAGTTGGGGTATTGGATGACGCACACATGCGCATCGCCCAGTCCCGAGAACTTCACCGCGGCGAAACTGATCGAGAGCACAAATGGCCGCTGCGGCGCATGGGCGGATCTGCTCATAAAGACTCTCGCCGCGCAAGGGGTTGGTTCGGTGCGCATCAGAGTTGAACCAAAACTCAGTGTACTCGGATCGGATTGCAGAGCGGTCCCTCCGATCCCCGGTCAGGGGCCACTGCCCTCGTTGTACCTGCTCGTTCATCACTACACGTTTGGCGCGAGCGCGCTCTCGGGATGCCCGAACTTCCCCAGGCGCTTCGACCATCCCTGTGTTGCCGGCACGCAGAACGCCTGGCCGGCGGTGGACGCGTCGGAAGCCAATGGCGCGGCAGCTCAAGGCCAGAACAACACCAATCCCTGGAGTATCTTCAACGACCACGCGCTCGTGAAACACGGAACCGAGTACTACGACCCCTCCTACGGCACCGGCCCGTGGGACTCCATCCTCGAGTTCGAGCAGAACTCGATCGATGGATACGCCGGGTTCGCAACGGAGCAGGCGGTGGGGGTTTTCAAGTTCGGCGCTCGGGTGGAAGACGTCGCGGTGCAGGAACTGGATGAGACTGTGGTGCTGCCGCAACAACCTTGACAAGAAAGGATTGCATATGTCCTTGTACATCGATCGGTTGCTCGTCCGGGTGATCCTCATGGGCCTTGTTCTGGGCGCTTCACTCAACTCGCTCACTTCACGATGCATCGCGGGGCCGAATGCTAGCGTGGTCTTGCCTGAGATGCTCCCCCTTTCGGCCAAGGATTGGGGCAGTTCGCCTCCGAGCGATCGGCCGATCTATCTGGCGGCGCTCGCGCTCCCGCCCGATTCAATCCAGCAGTTGCTGCGGAGCGAAAACGGCGCGGAGGTCGGCCTGGGCATTTTCGTGCTGGACTATTGCGGGGACACGGAAGCGCTCTGGTCGCTCCGCCATCTGCTCGAAGACACACGCCCGACTCTTCCAGGGGCGTGCATCACCGGCGAGTGGAACGTTTTCGGGGGAGCGCCCCAGACCGTCGGCGGCTATCTGCGCGGACTCTATGACTGGTGGTTCGGTGTGTTCCATGCACGGACCGCCGCGGAACTTGAGGCGGAGCTGCCCGACGCCCAGAGCCGCGCCACGCTGGTCAAACCGTGGATCGTTCGGCTGCGTCAAGCGGACTACATGGAGTACGCGGTGCGATGGAAAGGCGTCCCGCACCCCGCCGGTGGATGCAATCAGTCACTCGCGGAGGTCAAGCAGAGCGTGCGCGCGCTCCCGCCGGAGTACCGATGGGTGATCGTCAGCCTCGCGATTCAGGAGTCGAAGGATCGCTATTCCGATCAGGAAGCGGCGCAGTTGTTAGCCGAAGCCGCCGTCGAACTCGGTGGGCGCATCGACCCGGACGCCTCCCCCGCGTGGACGCAGCCGGGGATGACACATCAGAAGGGAGTCGCCGTTGGCGTGCTTCGCCGGATCGCGCCGAACGTTGTTGCGCCGCAAGAATGATCCGATTGTGGACGTACACGGTGTTGTTCGCGTGCCTCTCGCTGATCCCGTGCGCGGCCGTGGCGTCTTCTCCCCGTCCGACTGTGCTCGCGTCCTGTCCGATCATCGCGTCGGCGCTGCGGCCGCAGGTGGGTGAGTTCAGGCTGCTCCACGTCTGCGTGCGCTCCGGCGGCAGGCGGATCGTGGCCGGCTGGGGCACGGGCGATTCGCTCGAAGAGGCCGTCAAGTCGTCCATCCGCAATGGGCTTCGCAGCGAACCCGGCGCCGAGCGGAAAGAAGTTGATGCGGCGCAGGTCTTCTTTGTGGACTCGTCGGAGCCCGTGCTGGACATCTCCGAGATTCGGCGCGGCGTGGACGGCTTCCACGTCTCGTGGTCGGATGGGGGCGAGGCGAGGATCAGTCCGCTGGAGTCCATCGCGCGGAACGAGTCCCCGGCGCGGGCGCTGAGGAGGTTGATAGAAGAGCAAAGCCACGGGTTGCAAACCCGTGCCACGGGGGTCCAACCAACCATCCATCGCCTTGTCGGGCGTCAGTTTCACCTCGCGCTCCGCGAGCCGTACGCGCCGGTGGCGCTCTTCCGCGGCAACCAAATCGTTTCCGTCGCCGAGGTCACGCGCGAGCGCGTGACCGAACTCCGCGACGGTCTGGAGCGGTGGCTTATCGCCAACATGGACGACTCCGGGCGGCTGCCCTACAAATATTGGCCCAGCAGCGGCAAGTATTCCGACGCGAACAACCCGATTCGCCAGTGGTTGGCGACGCTCGCGCTCGCCGAGAGCGCATCAAATGAAGGAATCGTGACGCCCGAAATGGCCCGCCTGAATGCCGCGGCGAATCTGAAGGAGTTCTTCCGCTGTGAGGGCGAGTTCGGGCTGATCGAGTTCCAGGGTGAGGTCAAACTCGGCGCGCTCGCGGTCGCCGCGATGGCCCTGCATCATTCCGCGCTCGAAGGCCGCTACCGGCCCCAAGAGGAATCAATACGGCTCGCGATCGACTCGCTGCACCAACCGGACGGTCGATTCACCACCTTCTTCAAGCCACGATCGCGCTCCGGGATGGAGAACTTCTATCCGGGCGAAACTCTCCTCTATTGGGCGTGCGGCCTCGGAGAACGATCGGGCACGCAGGAACACGAGCGGTTCCAGCGCTCCGCCGAGTATTACATGGAATGGCACCTGCGCGAGGAGAACCGGAACCCCGCGTTCGTGCCTTATCACACACTGGCCTACGCCTCGGCGTGGCGCCTCACCGGCTCCGATTGGTTTCGAGAAGCCATCTTTGAGATAAATGACTGGCTCGCGGGCCTTCAACGCATTGACCATGCCGAGCCTGATGTGCTCGGAGATTTCTACTCGTCGGATCACGCGGAATATGGTCCCTCGCACACCTCTTCAACAGCGGTGTATCTCGAAAGCCTCGTCAAGGCGCTCGCGGTAGCGAGGGAATCGGAAGACCTCGATTGGGCCGGGCGTTATCGCGAGGCCATCATTCTCGCGCTGCGCAACTTGATCCAACTCCAGTTCGCGGACGATGTCGATGCGTTCTACGTTGCGAGACAGGTTCGGGTATTCGGCGCGCTGCGTACCTCGCCTTGGGACAACTCACTTCGGATCGATAACGTCGCCCACGCGCTCCTCGCCGTAAGTCGAGCGTTGGAGGTCCTCGGCGATGAGGACTTCGCTGAGACGTTGACCGAACCCCCTTCGAGGAACTGAAACCGGGCGTCCCCCCCTCGGAATAGTTACTCTTTTGAGCCGCTCGGCCGGCGCCGGCGGGGGTGGTCCGACGCCCCGCGTGCTCAGGAGGTGCCTCATGGGAATCTGGGATCGTCTCAAATCCGAACTGATCGACATCGTCGAGTGGC
This sequence comes from Phycisphaerales bacterium, assembly GCA_020054055.1. GTDB lineage: Bacteria > Planctomycetota > Phycisphaerae > Phycisphaerales > UBA1924 > JAEUIV01. The sequence continues at coordinate 4,149 of JAGVLZ010000006.1, read as the reverse complement.
TGGACCAGACCAGCAACACGATGGTCCACCGCTTCGACCAGCGGCCGAACAACGAGATCAAGTGGGGGGCGAAACTCATCGTCCGCGAGGGGCAGGCCGCGGTGCTGATCGACCAGGGGAAGATGGCGGACGTCTTCCAGCCCGGCATCTACACCCTCGACACGAAGAACATCCCCATCCTCGCGACGCTCAAGGGGTGGAAGTACGGCTTCGAGAGCCCCTTCAAGTGCGAGGTCTACTTCGTCAGCACGCGCCAGTTCACCGACCTGAAGTGGGGGACCATGAACCCCATCATGCTCCGCGACGCGGAGTTCGGGCCGCTGCGCCTTCGGGCGTTCGGCACCTACGTCACCAAGGTGAAGGACCCCGCCGCCTTTATCCGCGAGATCGTCGGCACCGACGGCACCTTCACCTCGGAAGAGATCACCAACCAGTTGCGGAACGTGATCGTCTCGCGCTTCGCCGACATCCTGGCCGAGTCGAAGATCCCCGCCCTCGACCTCGCGGCCAACTACGACGAACTGGGCAAGTTCCTGACGACCAAGATCGCGCCGGAGTTCGAGGCCAAGGGTCTGGACCTGACGAAACTGCTCGTCGAGAACATCTCGCTCCCGCCGGAGGTCGAAGCGGCGCTGGACAAGCGCACGAGCATGGGGGTGATCGGGAACCTGAACGCGTACACGCAGTTCCAGGCGGCGGAGGCGATGACCAAGGCGGCCGAGAATCCGGGCGGGGCGGCGTCGATGGGGATGGGCTTCGTCGTCGCGCAGCAGATGGGTCAGGCGATGCAGGGTTCAGGCAGTGGTGGTGGCGGGCCGCCGCCGGTGCCCGCGTCCGCGCAGGTGGTGAAGTTCTACGTCGTGCAGAACGGCGAAAAATCCGGCCCCTTCGAGGGTGACGGCCTGAAGCGCCTCGCGGAGTCGGGAGCGCTGACGCGCGACACGCTGATCTGGCGCGCCGGGCTGGCCGACTGGCAGAAGGCCGAGGATGTGCCCGAGGTGTCGGCGATGCTCGGGAGCGTTCCGCCGCCGCTGCCGCCGAGGTAAGTGAGTTGCCACGGAAACACGGAGGGCACGGAGAAGAATGAAGAGCGGGCACAGATGTCACCGAGGAACACAGGCCAATGCAGTGAAGCAAAAAGGCGTGTCGGGAATCGCTGACAACTTCTCTCCTCCCTTCGATCTGTGCCCATCTGTGACATCTGTGCCAAATTGTGTGTCTTCCAAGTGTCGCCGTGGTAGATGCATGTCTCCAATCGAACGACGATGACGACGAACCAACCCGAAACCATCGGAACCGAGCGGCACTTCCCCTGCGCGCAGTGCGGCGCAAAGGTGGAGTTTTCGCCCGGGACTCAGTCGCTCGCGTGCCCCTACTGCGGGCACGAGAACGCCGTGCCGCAGTCCGAGGTTCAGGTCGAAGAGGAGGATTTCCGCGCGGCGCTCGACGAACTCTCGCGCGGCGATGACCAGCAGGATTATCTCGATGTGAAATGCGACGCGTGCGGGGCGGAAGTCCACGGCCTCGGTTCAACCACCGCGCTCTCGTGTCCCTATTGCAACTCGAACATCGTGGCGACCGCCAAGAGCCGCCGCCTCATCAAGCCCAAGGCGCTCCTCCCTTTCCGCGTCACACGCGAGCAGGCGCAGAAGTCCTTCACCGAATGGCTCGGCGGCCTGTGGTTCGCGCCGAGTGAGTTGAAGCAAGCGGCGATCAATGAGGGACGCCTCGGCGGGATGTACATGCCCGCGTGGACCTTCGACTGCGACGCGACCACCGAGTACACCGGGCAGCGCGGCGATGCTTACTACGTCACCGTGCCGTACACCTATGTGGCCAACGGCAAGACGCGCACCGGGATGCGTCGCGAGCGGCGCATCCGCTGGTCGCCCGCGGCCGGAACCGTGTTCAACCGATTTGACGACGTGCTGGTGCTGGCGAGCCATTCGCTGCCGCGCGAGCACGCCGAGGCGCTCGAACCCTGGGACCTGAAGGAAGTGGTCCCCTACGACGACGCCTACCTGAGCGGGTTCGGCGCGGAGAGTTACCAGGTCGACCTGCCGACCGGGTTCGCGGAGGGTCGCGCCAAGATGCGCCCGATGATCCAGCAGACCATCCGCGCCGACATCGGCGGCGACGAGCAGCGCATCGCGTCGATGAGTACGCGGCACGAGCGGGTGACGTACAAGCACATCCTGCTCCCCGCGTGGATCAGCGCCTACCGCTTCCGCAACAAGGTCTTTCGATTCATGGTCAACGCGCGCACGGGCGAGGTACGCGGCGAGCGCCCCTGGAGCGCGCCCAAGATCGCCGGGGCGGTGCTGATCGGGCTCGTGATCGTGGCGGCGATCGTGTTCTTCGCCACGCGATGATTGGTTCGGTGCGCCGCTGCACGGACCGATAAATGCGAGCGCTTCGCCGATCGCGCGATACACGTTGCCCCACCCTCAAAGGTCATCGCCTCCGGCGCGGGCAGGCATCAACCCATTCTCGGGAGGGGCCGATGGTGTCGGCACGCACCCTTTGTATAAGGAGAGGAACGTCCATGACCGACCCAACCTCCCAGCTGTCCCCGTTGCAGAGCGAGTTCGCCTCCGACGCGGACATGCAGGAACTTATCCAGATGTTCGTGGATGAGGTGCCGCAGCGCATGTCCGAGTTCCGCTTCGCGTGGGACCGGGCGAACGCGGCGGAACTGGGGCGATTGGCGCACCAGATGAAAGGGGCGGCTCCCGGCTACGGCTTCACCCCGCTCGGTGAATCCGCCAAGGCCCTCGAATCGGCGCTGAAGCACGCGGCCCACGACCTGACCGCTGTGCGGCGCGAGTTCGATTCGCTGATCCAGATGTGCAGCCGCGTCGCGCGATGAGGTCGTTTCGACTTGGGGATCGCCGGCCAGGCTGCCGGCTCTGACGAGGAGCAACTCGCATCGTGCAGCCACTCGAACAACAGCCCGTCCTGCTGCTCATCGACGATTCGCCGATGATCCACCGTCTCCTCACCTTCAAACTGAAGAACGAGGGGATCGAGTTTCTCTCGGCCTTCAGCGCATCCGAGGGGCTGGAACTGGCGGCCTCGAATCGGCCCGCGCTCATCCTGCTCGATCTGCACCTCCCCGATCAAAACGGGCTGACCGCGCTCTTGTCTTTCAAAAACGACCCGCGGACCATCGACCTGCCCGTCATCATGCTCTCCGGCGACACCGACCCGGCCAACAAAGTCCGCGCCTTCGAACTGGGCGCAATGGACTACGTCACCAAGCCCTTCGACATCCACGAACTGCGGGCGCGCATCCAGTCCGCCATCCGGGTTCACACGCTGATGCACATGCTCGAGAAGCGCGCCCAGATCGACGGCCTGACCGGCCTCTGGAACCGCGCGCATTTCAACGAGCGGCTCTCCACCGAACTCGACCAGTCGAAACGTAACAAGACCGAGATGTCGCTCATCATCTGCGACCTGGATCACTTCAAGAAGGTCAACGACACCTTCGGCCATCCGGCGGGCGACGCCGTGCTCCAGAGCTTTGCGAAGGTTCTCACGACCGAACTCCGCTCGTACGACGTCGCGTGCCGCTACGGCGGCGAGGAGTTCGCGATCATCCTCCCCGACGCCGGGCCGCCCGCCTCGCTCGCGATCTGCGAGCGCATCCGCAAGGCGATCGAGGCCAAGCGCTGGCCCAACTATCCGAACATCCGCGCCACCGCGTCCTTCGGCCTGACGGATCGAGGGCTGGATAGTGGCCAGACGCCCGAAGCATGGGTCGCCGCGGCGGACAAGTGCCTGTACGACTCGAAGCAGTCGGGGCGCAACCGCGTCACAACCTACGCGACATCGGGGCAGGCGCCGCGCCTCGCGATCGCGGGGTGATACCGCTTCATCCTCCCCCGGTCCTACCGGGGGAGGTGTCCGAGTCTTCGAGGACGGAGGGGGGCGGATTCGCGGCGATCACCCGCCGACCAGTTCCCGTAGCACGTCGATCGCCCCGCGCGAGAGCGGCGCGAGCACATGCCGCCCGCCGCCGGCGATGAATCCGCGCTTGAGCGTCGCGATGTGCCCGCCGATCGCGTTGCGGTAGGAGGCGGCGATCTCGTCGAGGTCCGCTTCGACTTCGAGGCCGGATTCCTGATCGATAAGCCGCGCCGCGCC
>JAGVLZ010000193.1 GCA_020054055.1 Phycisphaerales bacterium | reverse complement strand
TGGTTGGTTCGACGCGTCGGAGCAGTTCGTCTCGCTCCAGCCGGCCGCGGCCCTGCAATCGCTGGGCGATGCCACCTTCGGCCATGTCAACGGCCTGCTCGAGTTCCGACCGCTCACCGCCGGGCTCGCGGTGCTGCTGCTCGCGCCGATACTGGCGATCGGCTCGGGGGCGATCGCGCGCTCCGTGGCCGTCGATCTCGCGATGGGGACAAATCTCGGCGTGCGCGAGTCGCTCGCCTTCGGGTTTCGATGGTGGCGGGCGCTGCTCGGAGCGCTCCTCATCCCCCTCGTGCTGATCGCCGTCGGCATCGGCGCCCTCAAGGTCGCGGGGTGGATCCTGCTCGGGCTCCCGGTCGTGAACGTGGTGGGAGCGCTCTTCTATGGCGTGTTCCTCGCCATCGGCTTGCTCGCCTATGTTCTGCTCATCGGCTTCATGATCGGACAGTCCATGCTGCCCCCCGCCGTCGCGGTCGAGGGGACCGATTCGGTCGATGCGATCCAGCGTGTCTACGCCTACCTGCTCGGCCGACCGGGGCGGGCGCTCATCTACCTGTCGCTCGCCGCCGCGCAGGGGCTGATCGCCATCGGCATCGCGGCGTGGGTCCTCAACGGAGCCGCGGAACTGACGAGCACGATGGCCGGATCGTTCCTCCCCGCCGAGCGCGCTCGATCGCTCTTCGAGGTCGGCATGCAGGACAACGCGGCTGGTCAAATCATCTCGTTCTGGAGCCTCTTCGTCTCGCTCATCCTGTCGGGCATCCTCGTCAGTTGGCACGCGACCGCCGGAACGCTGGTCTACCTGCTGCTCCGCCGCGTCTGCGATGAGCAGGACCACCGCGAGGTGTGGATGCCGGGGGTGATCCCGGGGACGCGCGCGAGCGAAGTCGAACCCAAAGCCTGAAGACATTCACCGCAGAGGCGCGGAGAGCGCAGAGAAAGATAGGAAGGAGGGGGTGGGAAGTAGCAATACCCCAGACCCTGAACCCTGAACCCTGAACCCTACGCCCTCCCCCGCAGCATCCCCTTCCAGTACATCATCGGCAGCGCGTACCGCTTCAGCAGGTACATGCTGTATCGCTCCTTGCTCTGGTCGAACGGGAAGGTCTCGCGCGGCTTGAGGTCGTAATCGAACTCCGCGAGGATCAGCGAGCGATACCCCGTCACCAGCGGGCACGAGGTGTACCCGTCGTACTGGCCGCTCGGCTGCGTCCCCTTCGCCGCCGCGAGCACGTTCGCGACCGTCACGGGCGCCTGCTTGCGGATCGCCGCGCCGGTCTTCGATGTCGGCAATGACGAGCAATCGCCCAGCGCGAAGACATTCGGGAACTTCGTGTGCCGCGTGGTCTGCTTGTCCACATCGACGAACCCGGCCGCGTTGGCCAGCGGGCTCTTCTTGATGAAGTCCGGCGAACTCTGCGGCGGCGTCGCGTGGATCATGTCGAACTTCTGCACGACCTCCTTGTTGTTCGCGAGGTCGTCGAAGATCGCCTCCTTCGAGTCGATGCGGATTTCCTTCAGATTGTGCCGGTAGTGGGGGGGCTCGATCTTCTTGCGCTCGATCACTTCGAGCAGCGCCTTCGCGTACTTCTCGACCTTGAAGATCACCGGCTCACCGATGTAGAAATGAATTTTCGTCCGGCCGCGAACTCCCTGGGCCGCGAAGGCCTCATCCGCGAGGTACATGATCTTCTGCGGCGCGCCGCCGCACTTGATGGGGGTCGCGGGATGGGTGAAGACGGCGTCGCCTCCCGCAAAGTTGCGGATTGCCTGCCACGTCGAGTTCACGGTGTCGTACCCGTAGTTCGAGCAGACGCCGCCGCGACCGATGTTCTCGCGCAGCCCCTTCACCTTGTCCCAGTCGACCTGGATCCCCGCCGCGACGACGAGGAAGTCGTAGGTCAGCCGTTGCCCGGAGCGCGTCACCACCGCGTTCTTCTCGGGATCGAACTCCTGCACCGCGTCGCGGACCCACTTCGCGCCGCTGGGGATGTAATCCGCTTCGTTCCGCTCCGTCTCCTCGCGGGGCAGGATGCCCGCCCCCACAAGCGTCCACAGCGGCTGGTAGTAATGCTTGTCGGAGGGTTCGATGATCGCGACCGACCCGCTTTGTCCGGCCCGGCAGAGCCTCGCGGCGACTGAGATACCCGCCGATCCGCCGCCGACGATCAGGAACTTGTGATGAGTGGATGAGCCGTTGACAGACATCGAGGATGCTCCTTGCGCAGCGGTGGCGGGTCACGCCCGAGGGGGCTTCGATGCGATAGCGGCAACGCCCACGAGCGCGGCCGCCTGCCGGACGTCAACCACTATCCAATATGCAGGATGGGAGTTCAACCTCGACGCGGAAACTCCCGCAAACCGGGTTGGAATCCCGATACCACTGTGGAGGGGGCCGCCTCAGACCACAAACGAGCCGCGACGGATGAACCACACCGCGCCGATGACAAACGCGCTCCCGAGCACCATCAGGCCGGCCTCGGAGACGGTCGGCACGCTCGGCGCGATAAACCGCAGGACGTAGTTGCGCGGCTCACCCTGCACCGGAGTCCCCGCCCAGTCGGCAAGCGGCTGGCCCGCCCCCGGCCCATTCGCCGGCACCTGCTGGAACTGCGCCCCGGGCTGCGTGAAGTTGAAGATGTTGCCCCCCGTCGAGACCGGCTGCATCCCCTTCACCGCGATCGCGACAAGGTAGGTGCCTGGCGTCGCGATCGTGATAGCGGACGAGGTATCGCCCATCGCCACGTCGTCGTTGGCCACGATGCCCAAGCCGTTCATCGTGAAGAGAGCGATGAGGGTGTCGAAGTTCGCTTCGCGCGTCGCCATGAGGTCGCCTGAAGAGACCCGAGTTCCCGGGATGACCGTCGTAAGTTGATACACATCGGCGATGTCCGGCCCTCCGGCGGTGTCGCCCCCGTTCAGCCCGCCCTGGATTGTTTCAACCTGAGCGCCGCGAAGCGCGAGCACGACCAACTGCCCCGGCGGGTTCTTCCGCGCGTCCATCGCTTCGCCGCTCACTCCCTCGGTCCAATCGGGTCCGGCAAGAACGGTCGACGCGGCCAACAGAAGAGCAATGCTTGCAGTGAGGGTGCGCATGACGGTGATCCTTTTTCCCGCGGGCATACACCGCCGGTTTATCGGTCGGCAATCCCGGCCTCTTTAACTGTAAGCCGAAAAGGGACGCACGCCAGTCGGGAAGCCAAGTTTCCCGAATTGCGTCAATATGGCGGGATATTGGGTATCGTGAAAAGCCAAGGAGCCGCTCGTATGAACCGGAATCTCATTTTCTGTGCCACGCTGGGGGCCACTGTTTGCCTCAGCGGCTGCGCGAATCAGGACGGCCGTATTGGGAAACGACCCGACTCGACAGCGGCTGCGCAGACCGCTGCGGCCTCCATCGCCGACCCAAACTTCCTCGAACAGTACGCCGCGACCTTCCGCTTCCGCCTCGGCACGCCGACCGCGATCACCTGCGTGCCCGGCGGTGAATCGGTGCTCTTCCTGCGGTCGGGGCCGCGATCGTTCGTGCAGGATCTTTATGAGTTCGACATCGCGACAGGCACCGAGCGCGTGCTGCTCACCGCAGACAAGGTCCTCGCGGGGACCGAGGAAATCCTGACCGCCGAAGAACTCGCGCGCCGCGAGCGGATGCGCATGGCCTCGCGCGGGATCGCGTCGTATTCACTCTCGAAAGATGGCAACTCGATCCTCGTGCCCCTCTCCGGCCGGTTGTTCGTCGTCGATCGCAAGAGCGGATCGCAGCGCGAACTCAAATCCGACCACGGCTATCCGATCGATCCCCGCTTCTCCCCCGACGGCTCATCGATCGCCTGCGTCCGCGATGGCGAGGTGTACGTCACCGACGTTTCATCGGGCGTCGAGAAAAAGATCACGAGCGGCGCAGGACGCACGATCGAGAACGGCCTCGCCGAGTTCGTCGCCCAGGAAGAGATGGACCGGCGCGAGGGTTTCTGGTGGTCCCCCGATGCGAACTTCATCGCCTTCCAGCAGACCGACACCGCAGGGATGGAAGTCTTCAACATCGCGGACCCCTTGAACCCGGAGAAAGAGCCGCAGTCATGGCCCTACCCGCGCGCGGGGAAGGCGAACGCCAAGGTGCGACTCGGCATCGCCAGCACCCGCAACGGCTCGACCGAGCCGACGTGGGTGCAATGGGACGCAGCGAAGTATCCGTACCTCGCGCGCGTCGATTGGCCGGAGAAGGGGGCGATGACGGTCCTCGTCCAGAACCGCGAGCAGACGGAACAGATTCTGTTCGAGGTCGAGCCGACGACGGGGGGGACGCGGGGGATGCTGACGGAGCGCGATGAGGCGTGGCTGAACCTGCATGGGGGGCCGAAGTGGGTGAAGGATGGCAGCGCGTTCCTTTGGATCAGTGAATCGCTCGGCGAGCCGCGACTTGAACTCCGCGCCCGCGACGGCTCGGCGTCAGCCATGCTTACGAAGGAGCACTTCGGCCTGCGCGACCTCATCGCCGTGGACGCCGACAAAGGGTTCGCGTACTGCGCAGTAAGCGCCGATCCGACCGAGAGCCACCTCTGGCGCATCGCGCTCAACGGCGACTCTCCTCCTCACCGCCTGACCAGCGAGCCGGGCCTGCATGGCGCATCGTTCGCCAAAGATTTCTCATCCTGGGTTCTGTCGAGTTCGCTGCCCTCCGGCGAGCGAGCATGGGCCGCGTACAAGTCCGACGGGACGCAGCCCGGCGCGCTTCGTTCGGTCGCCGAGCCCGCTCGGTTCCGTGCGAACGCGCGCTTCGAGCGCGTTCGCAGCGCATCAGG
>JAGVLZ010000095.1 GCA_020054055.1 Phycisphaerales bacterium | reverse complement strand
ACGCGCCCGTGCCGCCCGTACCCGCGCATCTGCACGCGCGCCGCGAAGCCCCGCGCATCCTTCAACCCCCCCCGAACCCGCTCCCGCGCCACGACCTGCGTCGATTCCAACGCGTCCATCCACTCGATCGGCGGACCGACGGCCGGGATGCAAGGATCATTCATACCCTGATTCTGGGCTGAATCCAACGCTTTGCAACCCAACCCGCCCGATTCCCAAACAAATAGACGGAATCCCGTGGTTGCCCCCGTCTCGCAGCAGGTCGATACTCTCTGGACCCCGATGCACGACCCGCGCACGATCATCGAGCACACACCCCGGCAAGGCCGCTCGCCCTCGCAGGCGGCGACCCTCATGCTCGCGCTCTTTGTCTTCGCGGCGATCCCCGCCGTGTCGATCGCGCAGGGCCTCGACGCGGCCGTCCTCGCGGAACTGATGCGCGACGACGGCCGCCGCCTCCCGCCGAAGGAACCCGATTCCAACTCCAAGGGACTCAAGGCGGCGGTCTCGCTCGCGAGGCGACTCGGCTCGACCAACACGCGTCGCATCGCGCGTCCGCGCGTGGTCATGGCTCGCCGCGTCGGGGAACGACCGGCTCAGATCGCGACACGCGAACCGCGCCCGGCTGCGCACGACCTCGAAGAGTCGCTGCTGAGCCTCCCGCCGCCGGTACGCTGATTCGCTCAGCGCCCGAACTCTCTCGCCGACATTCAATCGAATCCACGCAGCCTCGGCCGCGCGAATCCCTCCTGTGTGATTCCGCCGACCGGCGTCGCATCACCGCCCATAGATCGAGCGCACCCCCGCGCTCCCAGAAAGTGTCACCGACCATGCCCACCGACATCCCACTCGTAGGACCACTGATCAACAAGATCTTCGGCACGCGCAACGAGCGCTTCGTCCGGCGCTACCTCGCGAAAGCCTCGGAGATCAACTCGCTCGAGCCCAAGACCCGCGCGATGTCCGACGGGCAACTCCGCGGCAAGTTCGCCGAGTTCCGCAAGAGTTACCTCTCCGGCACCCGCACCGACGACCTGCTCGTCGAGGCCCTTTCCGTCGCGCGCGAGGCGATGGACCGGGCCGTCGGCATCCGCAACGTTTTCAACCCCAAACTCCGCGACCAGTTCCCCGCCGACCGACTCCCGGCCAACACCCGCGACCTCTACGAGAAGACCAAAGCCGCGATGGACGCCTCCGAGCCCCTCCCGCCCTCCGGCGCGCTCCTGGGCAACACCGAGCCCCAGCCCGGCTGGGCATGGATGGATATCGCCCTGGAACTCTACGAAGCCGTTCGCGCGATCTATCCCGAAAGCCGACCCCCGTTCCGCGCCCGCCCCTTCGATGTCCAGTTGATCGGCGCGATGGTGCTCTACGGCGGGAAGATTTCCGAGATGAAGACGGGCGAGGGCAAGACCATCGTCGCCCCGCTCGCCGCGTACCTCGCCTGCATCGAAGGGTGGAAGGTCCACGTCGTCACCGTGAACGACTACCTCGTCCAACGCGACCGCGACTGGACCTACCCCTATTTCCGCTCGCTCGGCCTCACCGTCGGCGCCATCCATCCCATGCACATGCAGGACGAGGACGAGAAGCGCCGCATGTACGTCTGCGATGTGGTCTACGGCACGACCGCCGAGTTCGGCTTCGATTACCTCCGCGACAACATGAAACGCTCGGTTGACCAGCAGGTGCAGCGCGCCCGCGAGTTCGCCATCGTCGACGAGGTCGACTCGATCCTCATCGACGAGGCCCGCACCCCCCTCATCATCAGCGGCCCGGCACACGAGGACTCGCCGCGCTACCAACTCGCCGACGAACTCGCCCGCCACCTCGTCAAGATGAACGAGCCCTGGTTCGCCGCCGACGACAGGGTGGACGCCTGCAAGAAGCAGATCAAGGGGACCGAGGGGGACATCCGCAACGCCCGCGACAAGACGAAGCTCCCCGAACTTCAGGCGCGCCTGAAGCAAGCGAAGGAGCAACTGCCGATCCTTGAGGCCGAGCGAGGCCGCTTCACCCAGTACTACGAGGTCGAACGCGAGAAGCGTCAAGCCCACCTCACCCACTACGGGGTCGTCGAGGCGCAGAAGAAGTCCGGCCTCGGCTCCTTCTACGTCGGCGAGAACATCGACATGCCCCACCTGCTCGAGCAGGCACTCCGCGCCCACACGATTTACGAACTCGACCGCGACTACATCGTCGCGCCGATGCCCGACCAGCAGTCGGGCCGCACCGAGCCCGCGGTGGTCATCGTCGACGTGAACACCGGGCGTCCCATGGTCGGACGGCAGTGGTCCGACGGCCTGCACCAGGCGGTCGAAGCGAAGGAAGCCGTGAAGATCAAGCAGGAGACGCAGACCGTCGCCAGCATCACCATCCAGAACTTCTTCAAGATGTACAAGCGCCTCGCGGGAATGACCGGCACCGCCGACACCGAGGCCCAGGAGTTCCACGATATCTACAAACTCGATGTCGTGACCATCCCCACCAACCTCCCCGTCGTCCGCCGCGACTTCGACGACGTCGTTTACCTGACGGGCAAGGACAAGTGGGAGTCCATCGTCGACGAGATCAAGGCTTTCAACGATGTCGGCCGCCCGGTGCTCGTGGGCACCACCAGCGTCGAGAAGAGCGAGACGCTCTCCCGCATGTTGACCGGCAAGCACCAGGTCCAGCACGAAGTCCTGAACGCCAAGCAGCACGAGCGCGAGGCCCACATCGTCGAGAACGCGGGGCAACTCGGCGCGGTGATGATCGCCACGAACATGGCCGGCCGCGGCACGGACATCAAACTGGGCAAGGTCGCGCGCCCGCAACTCCTCGACCACTGGCTCCGGCGCAGCATCGCCCCGCGCGAACTGACGGTCGAGGCGACCGATGAGCAGGTGCGCGAACTCGTCTACCGCAAGATCGGCGCGAAGGAACTGGGGCTCCAGAAGCGAGAGGTGGAAACCCTCCCCGCCGCGGAACTCGAACTCCGTCTCCTGAAGCACTGGGCGGGACAGCACACCTTCGCCGACCCCAAGCGCATCGAGAAGATGAGCCCCGATCAACTCCGCGCCCTCCTCGACGAGCAGGGCCGCTTCATGCTCCACCGCATCGGCTGGGTCGACAACATCGAATCCCTCGGCGGGCTGCACGTCATCGGCACCGAACGCCACGAATCCCGCCGCATCGACAACCAGTTGCGCGGCCGCTCGGGACGCCAGGGCGACCGCGGCTCCACTCGCTTCTTCGTCGCCCTCGAAGACGACCTCATGAAGATGTTCGCGGGCAACACCACGATGGCCATCCTCTCCAAACTGGGGATGAAGGAGGGGGACGCCATCGAGCACCCGATGCTCTCGAAGTCCATCGTCCGCGCCCAGCGAAAGGTCGAGGAGCGCAACTTCCAGATCCGCAAGCAGATCCTCGACTACGACGAGGTCATGGAGCACCAGCGCCGCGACTTCTACGGCCAGCGGCAGCGCGTCCTCAACGGGCGCGACGTCAAGGGGCTCATCTTCGACTTCATCGAGGATGCCTCGGCCGCCGCGGTCGGCAAGTACCTCGACACCGACTACTTCGGCGAGTGCGTCGCGGAGTACGCGCGCGAGACGATGGGCTACTCCATCGAGGCGGCCCGGATGCGCGGCAAGGACCGCCAGGACGCCGAGGAACTGCTCCGCCGCGAGGCGCTCGACGATGCGCGCCACGAGATCAACGTCACACTCGGCGAGTACATCCCCGAACTGAACGACGAGTCCAAGGAACTGGTCGACCGCGACACGAAGGGGCTGGTGAGTTGGGCCGCGAACCGATTCAAGGTGGAACTGACCGAGGGCGACGTGCTCAAGATGCCCGCGACGGAGATCCGCGACCGCCTGCAGGAGGCGGCGCGGGAGCAGATCCTCGCGGCCGACCTTTCCGGCCTCGACAAGTACCTCGTCCCCAACTACGGCGCGCAGGAACTCTCGAAGTGGCTGAAGAGCACGCTCGAGCTCGACCTTTCCGTCGAGGAGATCACCAAGAAGGAGACGCAGGACGAGGTGATCGACGCGGTGCTGGCGCGCGTACACGAGTTGTATGTGAAGCGCGAAGTCGAGTACCCCGTCGAGTTCACGATGGACATGACGATGGCGATGATCCGCCAGCAGGGGCCGCAGGCGGTGGGCCACCTGATCGGCTGGGCCAACAGCCGGTACAAGATGGGGTGGGACGATTCCATCATCAAGTCGCGCACGCCGCAGCAGATCAAGGACGAGCTCACCGCCGCGTCGAGGAAGTTCTTCGAGGAGAAGCGGCTCAACCAGGCGATCGAAGAAGCGCTGGCCGCGGACTCCGGGGGCGGGGGCGGGGGCGGGGGCGAAGGGCTTGAGAACCACTTCAAGGAGAAGTACAACGTCACCCTCCCCCTGTGGATGACGCGCCTGAAGGATGAGGACCGCAAGGAAGCCATCCGCGCCCGCGTCGAGAGCATCCTTCGGGCCGAACTGCTCCAGTTCGAGCGCTTCGTGCTGCTCGAGGTGCTCGACCCCGCGTGGAAGGACCATCTTTACGAGATGGACAAACTCCGCGACACGATCAACTACCGCGCCTTCAGCCAGCAGGACCCGCGCATCGAGTTCAAGCGGGAGGGAGCGCGCATCTACAAGGAGATGCAGGCCCGCACGCGCACCCGCGTCGCGGAGTATGTCTTCCGCCTGAAACTCTCGCCGCAGATCGGCCCGCCCCCCGGCCCGCCGGTGCAGCGGAACC
>JAGVLZ010000310.1 GCA_020054055.1 Phycisphaerales bacterium | reverse complement strand
GGGGATCGGCCCGCCGGGATCGTTCGGGCCGAGGCCCTCGGCGATCAAACTGGCGGGAGCGGTGACGGCGAGGTCCCCGAACCCGTCGGCGTCGAAATCTCCGATCGGAGAGACGTACCAGCCGAACATGTCGTTCGGGGTCTTGGTTGCGATCGAGAGAAACCCCGTGTCGTCTACACCAGAAACCAGCACGATGCGGCTGATGACCGGATCGGTCTGATGCAGGCGGATCTCGCGGCGGACCGTGTCGTTCACGCCGTCGTTGTCGAGGTCAATGGGTTGCTGGGCAAAGACTTGCGCGCCGGCCAAGCACGCAAAAAGGATCGCCGCGGCCGCCATCCATCGTTCCCGCACATTGCTCAGCGTCATGGACGAAGCCCTCCGGGGTGTCGGTCTTTCAGCCTACCCGATCCTGCTCGGTACGCAAGCGGAAACCTGGATGTTGCCTGGAAGTTGCGAGATTGCGGCAAGTCCGCACCGATTCCCATCGGAATGTGAATCGGGGGGCACGGGCTCCAACCACTGCGACCCTACGACCTTCCGAACAACTTCTCGAGTTCCCGGATCGTCATCCGCACCGTCGTCGGCCTGCCGTGCGGGCAGTTGCTCGCGCGCTCCACGCTCTCGCGCAGATGCACCAACTCGCGCAACTCCTCCTCGCTCAGCGAGTCCCCCGCCTTCACCGCCGCCTTGCACGCCATCATGTCCAGCACCTCGTGCAGCGCCGCCTCCCCCGCCTCACCCCCCGGTTCCCCCAGCGTCCACTTCTCCGCTTCGACCCGATCCAGCAACTCGCCCAGAAACTCCGCCGGGTCCACTTTCCGATCGAACAAAAAACTCGGAAAAGCGTGCACCGCCACCGCCCGAGGCCCGATCGGCTCCGCCTCCACACCCAACTTCACAAGCAGCGGCCCGATCCGCTCCAGACCATCCATCGCCGACTCCGCGACATTCACCACCGCGGGAACCAGCAGCCGCTGGCTCTCCAGCGTCCCGTTCCCGATCCGCTCCTTCAACTTCTCGAACATCACCCGCTCGTGCAGCGCGTGCTGATCGATGATCACCACCCCATGCTCATCCTGCGTCACGAGGTACGAGTTGTGTACCTGGAGCACGCGCGAAGCGGGGATCGGCCGGGGCAACTGCTGCGGCTCGGGGTCGGCACGCTGGGGCGAAGCATCGAACGCATCGGCCGCACGCTTCAACTCTTCATATGAGAAGCGGCTCTGCGGCGTCGCGGGGGATGTATCGCGGAAGAAATCGACAAACCGCGAGGCGGAGTTCGTCACCTGCGGCACGAGCGGCCGCGGCGGCCCGACACTCGGCCGAAACTCCGCGATCGATTCGACCATCGGAGTCAGGTCCGCCCCCTGAAGCGCCGCGCGCACCGCGCGGAACACCGTGCTGTGCACCATCGACGAATCGCGGAAACGCACCTCCGCCTTCGCCGGGTGAACATTCACATCCACCGCGCCGGGGTCCATCTCGAGCATCAGCACCGCCGCGGGCTGCCGCCCCGGCTCGATCAGCCCGCGGTACGCCTCCTTGAGCGCGTGCTGCACCGTTTTGTCGCGGATCGGCCGCCCGTTCAGAAAAAGATGTTGCCAACGCGTCGTCGGCCGCGCGAGCGACGGCAGCCCGACAAGCCCCCAGATCGACACGCCGCGCGTGTCGTCGAACTCGTCCGCCTGCGCCTCGACATACTCGCTCGACATCTCCTTGCCGATGAGCGCCAGCACCCGGTCCCGCGGCTGCTGCCCCGGAGGCACATCGACCAACGACCGCCCATCCGCAAGCAGCGCGAAACCGATCGCCGGGTGGCTCATCGCGAGGCTGCTTACGATGTCCGCGCAGTGTCCCTGCTCCGTCGCGTTGGTCCGCACGAACTTCCGCCGCGCCGGCGTGTTGAAAAAGAGGTTCCGCACCGAGACGCTCGTCCCCACCGGCCCCGACTCCGGCCGGACTGCGCTCGCCGTGTCCCCCACCACATCAATCGCCGCGGCCGAATCCTGCGCGTGCGTGCGCGATCGCACACTCAAGCGCGACACCGACGCGATGCTCGCCAGCGCCTCGCCCCGGAAACCCATCGTCGTGATCCGGTCAAGGTCCGCCGCATCGCGGATCTTGCTCGTCGCGTGCTCCGCCACCGCCAGCGGCAACTGCTCCGCCGGGATGCCGAAGCCATCGTCCGACACGCGTATCAGTTCGACCCCCCCCTGCTCCAACTCGATCGTGATCCGCGTCGCACCCGCGTCGATCGAGTTGTCGACCAGTTCCTTCACAACGCTCGCCGGCCGCTCGACGACCTCGCCCGCCGCGATCTGCGCCGCCACAAGCGAGGGCAATCGCTTGATCTCGGGGAGGGCATCAACCGGACGTGTCGCGGGCATGGCTCGATTGTAAGGCCGCTACACTTGCCGCATGGCCGACACCATCTTCGGCAAGATCCTGCGGGGCGAGGTCCCCTGTCACCGCGTCTACGAAGATGCGCATGTCCTGGCCTTCCTCGACATCATGCCCCTCTCCCGCGGCCACACCCTCGTTGTTCCCAAGGAGCCCGCGGAAACACTCCACCAGTTGTCGGACGAGAGCGCCGCGGCGCTGGGCCGCGCGCTCCCACGCATCTGCCGCGCCGTGGTGAAAGCAACGGACTGCACCGCGTACAACCTCCTCCAGAACAACGGCGCGGCCGCGCACCAGGCCGTCTTCCACGTTCACTTCCACATCATCCCCAAGCAGGGGGCCGACAGCGGTCTCGGCATCCGCTGGCCCGCCGGCAAACTCGATGCCGCGGACGCCGCAGCACTCGTAAAACAGATCGCGGCCGCGATGTGATCGGACGGCTTCATCACGAGCCGGGTTTGTCGAACCCGCGCCCCGCCGCCACCCCCGCCACATGCCCGCTCGACCACGCCCACTGGAAGTTGAAGCCGCCGACCCGACCGTCGACATCGCACAGTTCACCCACGATGTGCAGCCCCGGCGTCACGCGGCTCTCCATCGTTTGCAGATGCAGTTCCGACAGAGGCACGCCCCCCGCCGTCGCCTCCGCGAACGTGAAACCACGATCGCCGCTGATCGGCAGCGGCAGTTCCGTCACGGCCCGCGCGAGCGAGCGCCGCGCCCCT
>JAGVLZ010000035.1 GCA_020054055.1 Phycisphaerales bacterium | reverse complement strand
GGCGAAACGCGCGGCGGCGCGGGCGGGGGTGAGCGCGTTGTGCCGATTCGAGGTCGGCGATGCGGGGAGATTCGAGAAGAGGCCGCCGCGGGAACGTTTCGACGCCGCGATGATGGTCTCGCTGTGGCCGCTCCAGCGCGCGGCGCGGGCGCTTCGCGTGCTGGTGAAGCCCGGGGGCGTCTACATCATCGATGACGCGGTGGTGATGCCGGGCGCGCCGAGGCGGTACCGAGAGTCAGGATTGCTGACGCGCGCGGAAGTCCACGAGCGGATCGAATCGTTCGGCGATGCGATCGTGCGCGAATCGGTCTGGACGGTCGCGATGGCGCGCCGATCGGAGGCGCGCCTGCAAGCGCGCTTGACGAAGCGCTGCGCGGCGCTCGCGAGAGAACATCCCGAGTTGCGGGGTCCGCTGCGGCGGTTCCTGACGCAGCAACGTGAGTCGGCAAAAGTCTTGTGCGGGCCGCTGCGGCCGGGGGTGTGGATGGTGCGCCGGGGCAAGATGACAGCCCGCAACGCGGGCGCAAGTACATAGCCACGGGCGCGAGCCCGTGGAAAAGGATCACAACCTGATCTCCAAAGCCCCGACGGGGCGACAGGTTTCAACTTGCACTCCTGCAGAGTGCAAAACCAGAAGAGGGATCAGTGGGTTCTATCTCCGGGGGTGGCGCTCGAAGACTCGCTCGACCCCCGGCTATTGACCATCAGCCCTTCGGGCTGGAGAAGGCGCAGCCTATTCAACCTCAACAACCTCGATCTTCAACCGGCCGAGGAGGCCGACGAGGGAGGCCATGGAGTTGATCATCTCGCCGTCGGCCATGGTGCTGGTGGAGAGGGCGATGTGGGTGGCGTCGACGCCGGGGGAGTCGTTTGCAGGGAGGATCGCGGCATCCAAATCAAGCCACACGCGTTTGTCCTCTTCAACATCGCGTGCCTGAGTCCACATGTGATAGCCGAAGACGCCTGCCCCGTCCGGTCCGGCGACATACACAACACCGCTGACGACGCGCGCACCAATAAACTCTGCTCTCAATAACGCAGCGAGCAATACGGCGTGCTCGGTGCAATCTCCACGGCGGGTCCGTACGACTTCAGAAGAGGTCGCAAAGCCGACGCCGAAAGATTCCTCGTTGATGTACTCGGCAACGAAGCGTGCTGCTTTAGGACCGTACGCCGACGCGAAGGGGGCCAGGCCAGACGCCGGCCACACCGAATGCGCGAGTGATGAAAGAGATTCATCGTTCCAAGACGCGATCATGGTTGATGGCTGTACGGTCGGATCAAGTTCCCGCGGCGCCATCGCGAGTTCCTGCGACGTCCGCCCCCTCACCACCTCCACCCGCACCCGCTTCGCATCCAATCGCTCCGCCACCTGCGCGCCGACGCTCGGCAGGTCGGGCATGTCGCTTCCGTCGTTCATCGAGAGGATGTAGACGCCGCGCGTCGCCTCGCGTGGCCGCTCGATCTTCTTCCCCTCCGGCTTCACCAGCGTCTGCGCCATCATCTCCGGCGGGGCGAAGTCGCTGAGCGCCGCCTCCTTCTCGCTCGCGAGCATCACCATCTTCATGCCGCCGAAGTTCAGTTCGCTGCGGAGCGCCACGCCGCGCGTATCCACGAAGTCGCGCCCGGTGATCCCGGGCATGAGCGAGTTCGTGACCTCCCATTCCACTGCGGGGACCGTCTTCCCCGCGGCCTCGACGATCGCGCCGCGGTTCACGATGCGCTGCGTGAGCGTGACCACCGTCAGACCCGCCGAGGGATCGAGTGTTGAATAGGTGATCGTCTCCGCGCCGTCGCGGAGGTGTTGCTCCACCAGTCTGCGCGCTTGGGCTGGCGAGCGCCACTCCCCCTCTGGCCAACTGAGCGTTTCTTCCTTCTTCCCCCCCACTGTTTCCGTGACGCGCCGGACCTCGTTCCCCGCGATGCCGCGGATGAAGGTGTAGGTCTCCTTCACTTCCTCCGTGCCGAGCGTTTGGGCGCTGCCCATCTCAACAAGGTCACCCGCCTTCGTCTCGACAAAGCGCGTGGAGGCCGAGACCTTGGCCGCTTGCCCCATCCGTTGAAACGTGAAGTGCAACTCTGAGGTGCTGGAGATGGTGTCGTTCTCGCCGCCCACCTCCGCCTCGCGTGCCCAGCCCGCCTTCCGGCCATCAATCTCGACGATGTACCAGCGGTCGAGCCCCCCGGGCTCGGCCCTCGCTGCGTGGACCAGAGGGAGTTGAACGCAGAGGAAGACGGAGAGAAACAGAGCGGTGGTGCGGCGGATCATGCTTCTATTAGACCATCGGGGCCGCCGCGGGATGCAGGAAGGGCGCCGGAACTCGGACCACCCTTCACTTCTTCCGCTTCAGCGTCGCCTTGGAATAGACCTTGTAATCGGCTCCGGGCTCGGCCAGTTCGAAGGTTTCTGTGAACTCGTCATCACTCACGCGTGTGTAGGTCTCCCGCGCGCGGAAGCCCGCCGGGATGTTCTCGATGGATTCGGACTCGAACACGACGACGTTCGGGTCCTCGCTGGCGCGCTGCATGTAGTGATTCACGAACCCCTCGACGTGGAACTGGCGGAAGACGACGGCCTTCCGGGCGCGGTCGTAACTGAACATGCCGATGTCCTCGTGGACCTCGCCCTTCGGGTTCTTCTCCTGCGCGGCGTAGGTTGAGCGGTTCGTCACCTGAAGGAACCGGCCGTTGAGGATGGGGGCGTAGGTGCGCTCGACCTTCGAGACGCCGGGTTCGCCCTCTCCGGTTCCTTCCCACGAGCCGAGCATGAAGCGGATCGAGGCGAAGGGGTCG
The DNA here is from genome assembly GCA_020054055.1 of Phycisphaerales bacterium. Lineage (GTDB taxonomy): Bacteria > Planctomycetota > Phycisphaerae > Phycisphaerales > UBA1924 > JAEUIV01. The sequence goes on along the minus strand of JAGVLZ010000035.1, from coordinate 5,095 downwards.
GGCTTCTTCGTGGGGGGCGCCTCCTGCGCGTGCAGGAGCATCGCCGCACCAAAGCCCAGAGTCAGCACCGCCGTCAGGACTCGCAACATGAGGGACCTCCTTGGGATTCGAGTTCGCACGGAGTGTAGTTTCTGGCGCGGAGCGCCGTTCACCCCGACCCATGAACCCCGGACCCCATACCCTTCCCCGCATGATCGACACACACTGCCACCTCACCTTCCCCGACTACGAGGGGCTCATCGACGAGGTCGTGAAGAACGCCGCGGCCAGCGGTGTCACCGGGTGCATCACGATCTCGACGACGACGCAGAACTGCTTCGACTGCCTGAGGGTCGCGGAGCGTTTCCCGAATGTGTGGTGCAGCGCGGGGGTGCATCCGCTCTATTCGGATGAGGGGCCGCATGAGTGGAACAACCTGCGCATCGTCGCGCGGCACGAAAAATGCGTCGCGTGGGGGGAACTCGGGCTGGACAATCACTACAAAACGCCGCTGCGCGACATCCAGCATCAGGTCCTTCACGAGCAACTGGCCTTCATCGAATCGTGCAAGCCCGAGATCGACCTGCCGGTCGAGGTTCACTGCCGCGAGGCATTCGCAGACCTGATCCCGATCCTGAAGCGCACATCGCTGGACCCCGCCCGCTTCGTCTTCCACTGCTTCACCGGCAACTCAGCGGACATGCGGATGGTCCTCGACTTCGGCGCGTGGGTGAGCCTGACGGGGGTCGTGACCTACAAGAACGCGAAGGAACTGCGCGACGCGGTGAAACTCCTGCCCATCGACCGGGTGATGGTGGAGACCGATGCGCCATTCCTGACACCCGATCCGCACCGCAGCGTGAAGCCGAACGAGCCGAAGTATGTGCGCTATGTCGCCGAGTCGCTCGCGGCCCTGTACGGCAGGCCATTCGACGAGTTCCACGCGATCATCAACGAGAACACGAGGCGGTTTTTCCCGAAGTTGAGGCCGTGGCCCGGATAACTCGCCGCGGCATGAGCGCATCGGAATCTCCCTACACTTTCAACCCCCATGCCCACACCCGCACCACGCACCGTCACCCTCATCAAAGGCGACGGCATCGGCCCCGAGATCGCCGACGCCGTGATGGAGATCTTTTCCGCCGCGGAAGTCCCCGTCCGCTTCGAGGAGGCCTTCGCGGGGCTCGCCTGCCTCGAAAAGCACGGCAGCAGCCTCCACCCCGAAACGCTCGACTCCGTTCGACGCAACAAGGTCGCGCTGAAGGGGCCGACCACCACTCCCATCGGCGGCGGGCACAAGTCGGTCAATGTCACGATCCGAAAATCGCTCGACCTCTTCGCCAACGTCCGGCCGTGCAAGAGCATGCCGGGGGTCAAGACGAAGTTCGAGAACGTGGACCTCATCATCGTCCGCGAGAACATCGAGGACACCTACGGCGGGATCGAGCACATGCAGTCCCCCGACGTGGCGCAGTGCCTGCGGCTCATCACGCGCCCCGGCTCGCTTGCGATCGCGCGATACGCCTTCGAGATGGCCCGGCGCGAGGGACGCAGACGCGTCGCCTGCGTGCAGAAGGCGAACATCATGAAGATGACCGACGGCCTGTTCCTCGACTGCTTCCGCACCGTCGCCAAGGACTACCCCGATGTCGAGGCCGACGAGATCCTCATCGACAACTGCTGCATGCAACTCGTCGTGAAGCCGTCACGCTTCGACGTCTTGCTCACTCCGAACCTCTTCGGCGACATCCTCAGCGACCTCTGCGCGGGGCTGGTCGGCGGTCTCGGCGTCGCCCCGGGAGGCAACATCGGCAACGACCGCGCGGTCTTCGAAGCCGTCCACGGCTCCGCTCCCGACATCGCGGGCAAGGGACTCGCGAACCCCACCGCGCTCCTCCTGTCGTCGGTGCAGATGCTGCGGTACATGGGGTTGCTGAGTTACGCCGAGCGCATCGAGCAGGGGCTGCGCTTCGCCCTCGTCGAGGGCATCCGGACCCGCGACCTCGGCGGCAACGCAAACACCAAGGAGTTCGCCCGCGGCGTGATCCGCGGCCTCCCCGCGCCGGATACAACGCTGCAAAAAGCGGATGCCTCTTCTACTCCTTCTACCCCCTCTCGTGGCACGGGTTTGCAACCCGTGACTACCCCCCCTACTTCTTCTTCTTCTTCCTCTTCTGCCTTCACCCAACTCCAACAAGAACCCTGGACCCTCAAAGGCCTCGACCTCTTCATCAACCACGACGGCCTCCCCGATGTCCCCGCCACACTCGGCAAGTTCCGCCTCGTCTTCATCTCCAACCGCGGCCAGAAGGTCGGCCCGCCGCCTTCCGGTGGTATGGGCGTCCCGCCCGTACCTCAGATCTACCTCGTCAACGTACACCGCTGCCGCTACATCTCCGACCAGCCGATCACCAGCGACGACGTGAACGCCTTCATCGCGGAGATATCCAAGAAGTTCAACTGGATGCACATCGAGAAACTGCACGAGTGCATGGGGCAGGCGCGGTACTCCAAGGCGCAGGGGGAATAGGAAGCGGAAGAATCAGTTCGCCGACCCGCCGACGATTTCTCTCAACCGCTCCGCGAGCGGCGGAACTTCCTCTTTAACGACCTTCCAAAGTCGGTCGTAATCGATCTGGTCGTAGCCATGAACCAGTCGATTCCGCATCGAGATGATTTGAGGCCATGGGATCATCGGATGCCCGGCTTGGACCTCCTTTGACACCCGGTTCGCTGCTTCTCCGATGATCTCGACAAGTTTGACAAGCCCGAGCAGCAGCAGTCGTTCGCGGTCAAGATCCGCACGCGTCTTGCCGGACGACAGTTCCATAACCTCACGCGCATGATCCAGCATCTGCCGGAGCGAGACGCTGTCATCATGCCGCGACATAGAGAGGCCTCGCCGTGCGGAGCACTTCGTCCTTGAAATACCTGCTAAGTTCGTTCGGCGTATTCAGGTCCACCTTCCGCCCGATGAGGCTCGACAACTCGTCCTGCATCGCGAAGAAAGCGAGCCCCGGCGCATGGCCCAGATCAAACTCCACCAGCAGGTCCACGTCGCTATCAGGAGTGAAATCGTCCCGGAGCGCCGACCCGAAGATCGCCAAGCGCGCAATCCGATGCCGACGGCAGAACTCGGCGATCGCCTCGCGGGGGATTTGGTCGAGCGGCAGGGCCACGCAGACATCATAGGCGACCGTCAGGCGACAATCGGGCGCACATGTTTTCTGGACATTCGGCACGCGGAGCGCGAAGACCGCGGAGCGCTACTTGAGCGGGACATCACGGGGAGCCTCCTCAACCGACTGGCTCCACGGCTGACTGCACCCGTTGAAGCAGCCAGATGCGATGCGTCTTGAGCGCATCTTTCGCCGAGTTACCGTCATGGATACGATGCAACCTCACAAAGAATGCCTGCCCTTTGATATGCGATCGATGATCAACATCAAAGTAGCGGCCTCGCATGCATCCGACGCCAAACGGAAGCACCCGCTCTTCGGAAAAGAGCCGGAACACGCCCCACCAGACGCGGTCTTTCGCGTCGGCCTGAATGGTTGGGTGAGCTGTCGGAGGCGGCTCATGCGGCATCTCCACCCGGAAAAGAATGTTTACTTCTCGCGAATCAGCCTCAGCGGAACTTCGAGCATCGCCCGCGTTAGAGGTCCACGATCCCTGTTGTTCGATAAGTGTTCCGTCTGCGTGGGTCCTCGAGCCTTCAAATACTCGCCCATACAAGACCTGAAGGGAGTCGCCCCTGTGACGGACATGGCAAAGCGCCACGCGTTCCGCACTTCCATCATCGCGGCGCAACGAATAGACCCACCAGCCCGACAGGTTGTTTTTGCTCAGCCACCAGACCACGCGATGACCTAGCAACACCAAGTATGCCACACCAGTGACCAAAACTGGCAAGAGAACATCAACAAGGAACTCTTGATACCTGGGGGAGCATCCAATCCACTCCACGAATTCACGAATCTGCTCATCGGGCCGAATCTGCCAGAACGCGTATGTTCCGAGAATCCCGATCAAAGCCCAAAGATATGGACCCATTCTTTGCATAAAACGGCCTTTCGTGAGAATGCCCGTACAATAGCCCCATGTCCACGACCATCGACATACGGGGCCTCTCCAAGCACTACAAATCCTTCGGCCACGGCACGACCAAGGCCGTGGACGACATCTCCATCACCATCCCCAAAGGCTCGCTCTTCTTCCTCCTCGGCCCCTCCGGCTGCGGCAAGACCACCCTCCTCCGCATGATCGCCGGATTCATCGAGCCGACCGCCGGCGCCATCCTCTTCGACGGGCGCAACGTCTCGAACGTCCCGCCCAACAAGCGCAACACCGGGATGGTCTTCCAGTCCTACGCCCTCTGGCCGCACATGACGGTCGAACAGAATGTCGCCTTCGGCCTCTCCGTCCGCAAAGTTCCCAAGGCCGAGCGCGAGCGCCGCGTCATGGAAGCCCTCCGCGCCGTCCGCATGGACGAATACGCCAAGCGCAAGCCCAACCAACTCTCCGGCGGGCAGCAGCAGCGCATCGCCCTCGCCCGCGCCCTGGTCGTGCGCCCCGACGTGCTCCTCCTCGACGAGCCCCTCTCGAACCTCGACGCGAAACTCCGCACCGAGATGCGCCACGAGATCAAGCGCATCTGCCACGAATCCAAACTCACCACCGTCTACGTCACGCACGATCAAAAAGAGGCGCTCAGCATGGCGGACCAGATCGCCGTGCTCGACATGGGGGTGATCGCGCAGACCGGCACGCCGCGCGACCTCTACAACCGCCCGAAGACCCGATTCGTCGCCGACTTCCTGGGCGAGACCAACTTCATCGACGGCGAGATCATGGAGCACATCGGGGCGCACGTTCACGGCCCCAGCACCGGCCGCCTCCGCGTCAAAACCGCCGCGGGGGACATGTTCTCCCACACCTTCGGCGACACCACGATCCGCAAAGTCACCTGCTCCATCCGCCCCGAATCGCTCCGCATCATCGAGCACAAAGCCGTCGCCCTTCCCGGCACCCTCACCGGCCACATCGCCGAGTCCACCTATCTGGGCGAGATGGCCCAGCACATGGTCGAACTGCCGGGAGGCGTGCGCGTCCGCGT
>JAGVLZ010000136.1 GCA_020054055.1 Phycisphaerales bacterium | reverse complement strand
GGGCGAGCACACCCCCGGCGTCGAAGGTCGCCTCGGCGGAGGAGTCGTACGCCTGCCCGCTGACGCACTCGAAGAGTTCGTAGGAGCGACCTCCGAGCGCGAGGAGTGTCTTGCCCGCGCGCGTCGACGCGAGTCGCGGCAAGGGGAACGCCGCGCCGATCAGGACGCGCTGCACCTCGTGGGCAAAGGCGACCCGCGCTGCATCGTCGCGCCCGGGGGCAAGACGCTTGAGGATCAGCAACCCGTGATCGCACTTGACGAGGAGTTTGGGTGAGCGTCGCGAGCCCCGACGGAACTCCTGCACCGCGCTCACGACACCGAGGTCGTAGTTCGAGAGGACCGTGACCGCTTCCGAGAGGTCGAAGCGATCGTGCGCGTGCGCTGCATCCCCATCGATCGGCGCGCCGGACGCAAAGGACCCCGCCGACGTATCGAGCAAGGGATCGTTCGGCACCGGAAGGGTCATGGCGAGATCATAGGGGGTAGGAGACAGGGGACAGGGGATAGGAATGCAGAGCCGGAAGCATCGGAGGGACGCGCAAGCGCACTTGTCTCCTCTTCTCCTGTTTCCTGTCTCCTGAATCCTCTCCCCTCACTCCACGTTCTGGATCTGTTCCTTGATCCGGTCGATCGCCCCCTTGATCTCGACGATGTTCCGCGAGATGACCGCGTCGCCCGACTTGCTGGCCATCGTGTTCGCCTCGCGGAGCATCTCCTGCGTCAGGAAGTCCAGTGTGCGGCCGATCGGGCGGCCGTCGGAATCCGCCAGGAGCGAACGGAACTGGTCGAGGTGGCCGGTCAGCCGCGCGACCTCCTCCGAGATATCGCTCTTCTCCGCGTAGACCGCGACCTCGCGGATCAGCGTCTCCGGATCGACCTTCACCCGCGCATCCTGGAGCAGCGTCTCGATCCGCGCGAGCAGCCGCTTCTGGTACTCATCCACGACGCTCGGCGCGCGCTCCGCGACCGTCGCCAGGTTCCGCCCGATCAACTCCTGATGCAGCAGCAGATCGGCAACCAGCAGCTTCCCCTCGCGCTCGCGCATCTGGATCAGGTCGCCGCACGCCTTGTCGAGCATCCGCAGGAAGACCTTGTGCGCCCGGGCGAATCGTTCCTCCTCATCCGATGGCGGCTGGAGCACCCCCGGCAACCCCAGCAGCGCCCCCATCTCGACGGAGCATGAGCCGTCCGCCACCTGTTTCGTCTTGTTCAACTGCGTGATGTAGTTCTCGAGCGCGCCGTGATTGATCTGGTACGCCGCGGACGCGGAGGCATCGCTCGACTTGCCGATGACGGTGATCGACCCGCGCGTCAGGCGACGGCGGAGTTCCGACTCGATCTCCGGCTCGAGGCCCTGCAGGTCCTCGGGCATGCGGATGGTCGCCTTGAAGTACTTCCCGTTGAGGCTGCGGACTTCGAGGAAATAATGCACGCCGCCTTCGTGCGCCGATGCCTCGCCGTAACTGGTCATGCTGCGGATCACGCGGTGCCTCCGGCCCACAAGGGGCTGAATCATTCCTGCGGCGGAGTAGCCGGTGATCCCGGCGGGACTTCGGCGGGCTTCGGCGTTTCCGTGGGAGTCGCGGCCGGTTGTGCGGGCGCGGACTCCGCGGGCGCGATGTTGATGGGCTGGGAAGCCGCCGCGGGGGCCGTGGACGTTGATCCCGTGGGTGGCGTGGTTGCGGGGGCCGCATCCGGGGTCGGCAAAGGGGTTTCGCCCGGCACCACCTGACCCGACGCGGGCAGCACTGCGACCGGCGGCTTCACGATGTAGTTCAGCCCGATCGCGAAGCCGATGAAGACGACGAAGATGGTGATCGTCGCGTAGGTCAGCGCATCGCCCGTCTTCGCGCCGAAGGCGGTGTGCCCGGAGCCCGACGCCGAACCGAACGCCTCGCTCAATCCGCCGCCCTGCGGCCGCTGAATCAGAACGATCAGCATCATCATCACGCTGATGATGACGAAGAGCGCCACCAGCAACCCAACCACAAACGCCGGAATCTCCGCGAGCATCAGCATCAGACAAGCCTTTCATATCCCGAACAAACCCGGGGCGAAGATTGTAGCAGGCGGCGGTGGGGGTTGCCCCGGTCTTGGCGCGGCGAGGCCGGACTGCGGAGTTGGCACAGATGTCACAGACGGGGAAAGGAAATGGGCACGGATGCAAGGCTGAGTAATGATTCAACGCTCTACGTCCGTGATTTTCCGGCATTCATTCGGTGTCTTCAGCGCCCGCTCATTCTTTGGTTCGGCTCCGTGTTCCCCGTGTCACCGTGTCGAACATCAAAGTGCCGCCCTCACGATCGACATGAAGTCCTCGGCCTTGAGCGACGCGCCGCCGATCAATCCGCCATCGATGTCGGGCTGCGCCATGAGTTCCTTCGCATTGTCCGGTTTCATCGAACCACCGTAGAGAATGCGGACGGCTCGGCCCGCTTCGCCTTGCATCTCAGCCATCGCAGCCCGAATCATGGCGTGGGCTTCCTGCGCGTCGGCGGGAGTCGCGGTCAGCCCGGTGCCGATGGCCCAGACCGGTTCGTAGGCGATCGTGAGTCGAGCGACGTGCTCCGCAGACAGTCCTTCGACCGCACTGCGCGTCTGGCGAAGATTGACCTCATCGAGGCGCCCGGCTTTGCGTTCCTCCATCGTCTCGCCCACGCAGAGGATGCACGAAAGCCCCGCGTTCAGCACGGCTCGGACCTTGCGCGCGGTCAGCCCATCGGTCTCGCCGATCACATGTCGCCGCTCGGAGTGGCCGATGATGACGCACCGCACCCCGACATCGCGGAGCATCGCCGTTGAGACTTCGCCGGTAAAGGCGCCCGACGGCTCGAAGTACGCATCCTGCGCG
>JAGVLZ010000352.1 GCA_020054055.1 Phycisphaerales bacterium | reverse complement strand
TCGGTGTCGAAGGACGCGGCGGAACTCCGCGACCAGTTGAAGCCGATGGTCGCGCCGACGCTGGCGCAGGCGGTGAGCGATTTCACGAACGGCAAGCACGCGGAGGCGAAGGCCGGCTTCGCGAGCATCCTCCGCACCGGGGCGGCGCTCTCGCAGGAGCAGATGTCGGAGGTCAACCGCTTTCAGGACCGTATCTACGAACTGGAACGCCAGCAGGGCCGCTCGTTCGAGGTGGACTACATCCCGCTGTCGGTGATGCAGAGCGCCGGCAAGGCGGTGCGGGTGGTGGCGTCGGCCGCGCCCGCTTCGGTGGTTACCGAAGAAGAAGCCGATCAATCCGGGGAAAGCGCTCCCGCCGAAGACCCCCAGCCGGGGGACGCGCTGCTCGACGAGACATTGAAGGTCGATGCCGACCGCCTGATGGTCGAGGCCGAGGCGGCGTTCCAGGGCGGACGCTACAACGAAGCGATCGATAAATACACCAAGGCGGTCTCGGTCTACGGGCAGCACCTCGATGCTGACCAGACCTCGATGGCGAACGATCGCGTCGCGGAGGCGCGAGCGCTCATCGGGGCGGCGGGCCAGGACACGCTGGGGACGGTGCTCGAACAGAAGCGGATCGCCCGCGAAGAGGCGGAGGCCGTCTTCGCGAATCTCGTGGCGCAATCGAACGCGGCTCTGGCCCGCGGCGACACCCAGGCGGCGAGAAATCTCGCGGCGCAGGCGCGGCTCACATGGAACAACGCGCAGGCCAACGGCCTCTTCTCCGAAGAGCAGTACCGAAATGGGCTGACCGAGGCGGACGCCCTTCTCCGTTCGATCGATGCGGCCGCCGAGGCGATCACCGTCAAGGAAATCCAGGATCGTCAGGGCGACCTCAAGTCCGAAGAGGCCAAGACGCGGGCCCAGCAGGAAACCGAGCGTCGCCAGCGGATCAACGAGAACCTCGACCGCATCCGCGCGCTCCAGGCCGAGCAGAAGTACGACGAGGCGCTCCAGGTCATCGACCAGGTTCTCTTTCTCGACCCGATCAACCCCGCGGCCCTCCTGCTAAAGGACGTGCTGAAGGACGTGAAGTTGTACCGCGAGTACGAGGAAAACCGCCGCGCGCGGGCCTATTCCTACTCGGACGAGTTCAACCAGATCGACAAGGCGCTCATCGTCCCGCAGAACCTGATGGCGTACCCCGCGGACTGGCCCGAGATTTCGTTCCGCCGCGGCGACATCCAGTCGTTCGTCGAGTCCGAGCCCGACCGCAAGGTGCTTGCGGTGCTCGAGACGCGGCGCATCCCCGCCTCGTTCCGCGACAACTCGCTCGAAGACGTCCTCGCGTTCGTGGGCACCGTGACGAATCTCAACATCGACATCGACTGGGACTCGCTCGCGCAGATCGGCATCGAGCGCGACAAGGAAATCACGCTCGAACTCCGCGAAGTCCCCGTCCGCGTGGTGCTCGAGCGCATTCTTGAGAAGGCCCAGCCCGATGCCTTCAGCAAGGCCGGCTGGGCCGTCAATGACGGTGTGCTTGTCGTCGCCGCCGACGAGGCCCTCCGCAAGAACACCTTCGTCGTCATCTACGACATCCGCGACCTTCTCTTCCAGATCCCCGATTTCCCGGATGCCCCGCAGCTCGACCTCGACCAGGTGCTCAACCAGGGCCGGGGCGGCGGCGGCGGCGGCGGATCGGTCTTCGGCGGCGATACCGGCGAGACCGAGGGCGTCGGCCCAACCGAAGAGGAACTCATGGAACGCATCCTGGAGATCCTCCAGACCAACGTCGACTTTGAGGGCTGGCGCGACAACGGCGGCGACACCGGCGTCATCCAGGAACTCAACGGCAACCTCATCATCACCAACACGGCGAAGAATCACCGCGAGATCCAGGGACTCCTCGGCCAACTCCGCGAGATCCGCTCGGTCCAGATCAACGTCGAATCGCGATTCCTCACTGTCTCGTCGGACTTCTTCGAGCAGATCGCCTTCGACCTCGACGTCATCTTCAACGCAAAAAACGACCAGTTCGACGCGGTCGAGCGCCAGTTGGACGCATTCGGCATCGGCACGCTCGCCAACGAGGGCAACGCGATCTATCCGCGCGACCTGACCGGGGCGAGCGCATTTGATTCGACCTTCGGCTACGTCTTCACCGGCCTCGACGACGGCGGCAACCCGCAGTACGCCTTCCAGCGGCAACCCTACGCCATTCCGCGTCCCAACTCGCTCAGCATTGTTCCGGCGCTCCAGGGCAGCAACACGCTGACCGAAGGCCTCGCGCTCGCCTCGGGCAACACGCTCGCCACCGCGGCCATCGTCGGCAATCCCGCCCTCGGCGTTGCCGCCACCTACTTCCTCGACGACATCCAGGTCGACCTCCTCTTGGAAGCCACCCAGGCCGACCAGCGCAACGTCACCCTCTCCGCCCCACGACTCACCTTCGCCAACGGCCGGGCTGCCAACATCGCGGTCGTCAACCAGGTCGGTTTCATCTCCGCCCTTCAGGTCGTCACGGGCACCGGCTCGGTCGGATTCAACCCGACGGTCGGGCGGTTGAACTCAGGAGTCTCGCTGGGTGTCCGCGGCGTGGCGTCCGCGGATCGCCGGTACGTCACCCTCACGATCCAGACCTCCGTCTCCGCCAATCCCCGATTCCGCTCGCAGTCCATCACCGCCGTTGCAGGCGGCGCCGGCGGCGGCGGTGGAGGCACCG
>JAGVLZ010000221.1 GCA_020054055.1 Phycisphaerales bacterium | reverse complement strand
GAATGCGCCCGCGCCGCGTTCGCGACGACCGGCCAGCGATGCACCTGCACCCGCCGCATCATCATGCACGAATCAATCGCGAAGCGATTCACCGAACTCCTCACCTGCATCACGACCAACTTCCTCATCGGCGATCCGAGAGGAGTCTCATCGGGTGCCACGGCCAGCGCAGCGAGTCTTCGAGCGCAGTCGGCCGTGGAGGGCGCACCCGACCCCCCACCACGGCCGACACCTTCGCGGACTCAGTCGCTGGCCGTGGCACCCGATCAACCGATTCAACCCTTCATGGGCCCCCTCATCCGCGCCGAAGCACGCGACGCCGCCCTGCGCGCGCAGCAAACATGGATCGTCCGCGGCGCGAAACCGCTCCTCGAATCGCGCGCAATCGAGGACGCCTCCGGCGGCCACTACATCTCCCCAGGCATCCTCCAGGTTCCCCGCTTCGAACTCGATGAATCCGCCTGCGGCGGCGACGTCGAACTCTTCGCCCCCATCGTCCGCATCACCACCACCAAATCACTCGACGAGGCGATCGCGCAGACCAACGCCACGCGCTTCGGACTCGCCGCTTCGATCTTCACCAGCCATCGCGCGGCCGCCGAGCGCTTCCTCGCCGAGGCCCGCGCCGGCTGCATCAACGTCAACACCGGCACCGCCGGGGCATCGGGCAAACTTCCCTTCGGCGGCATCGGCCTCTCGGGCAACCATCGCCCCGCAGGTTCGTTCGCACTCGACTACTGCGCGTACCCGGTCGCGAGTCTGATCGAAACCGGGACCGACGCGCCGCTCCCCCCCGGCATGCGGTTCGACGACGCCTGGCTCAACGAACCCCGACCGTGAGGGAGGGGCCGCAACACCGGCGCGTGCGTCAAGCCTCCTCCCTGCACACGCGCGCAACCATCCGCTAGCCTTCCCCCATGCGAGCCGCGTCCCTCCTCCTCACGATCCCGCTCGCCGCCTGCGCTCCGGAGCACCGCTTGACCGCACCCGACTTCGCCAACACCGCCGACCGTCAACTCGCGCCCATCCTCTTGCAACGCGATTCCGATTGGCGCATCGGCCCTGTCGTCTACCAGGTCTTTGTTGACCGCTTCGCGCCCCCCGCGCCCGGCGCGCTCGACGCCAAGCGTCATTTCTACGCCGCCCCGCGATCGCTGAAGGAATGGGATGAACTGCCGAAGCCCGGCGCGCGCGTCGAGGGCATCGGCTGCATGTCGCACGAACTCGACTTCTGGGGAGGCGACCTCAACTCGCTGCGCGAGCGCCTGCCCCACATCGATCGCCTCGGCGCCGATGTTCTCTACCTCAACCCGATCCACGCCGCCTTCACCAACCACAAATACGACGCACAGGACTTCCTCACCGTCTCGCCCGAGTACGGCTCGCGCGACGATGTGAAGTCGCTCGCCGCCGACTGCCACGACCGAGGCCTCCGCCTCATGCTCGACGGCGTCTTCAACCACATGGGCCGCACCGCGCCCATCTTTCAGGAAGCGCTCCGCGATCCGGCAAGCCGCTCCCGCGCATGGTTCGACGTCAACCCCGCCTACAAGCACGGCCACCGCGCCTGGTACAACTCCGCGAATCTCCCCGAACTCAACCTCGAAAACCCGACGGTGCGCGCACGCCTCTGGGACGATCCCGATTCCGTCGTTCGCGGCTATTTGCAGGACGGCGTCGACGGCTGGCGCCTCGACGTCGCCTACGACCTGGGCTTCACCCGCCTCGCGGAGATCACCGCCGCGGCCCATGAAACACGCCCCGATTCCTGCACCATCGGCGAGATCTGGAACTACCCCGAGCAGTGGATGCCCGCCCTCGACGGCGTGATGAACTTCCATGCGCGACAGATCATGCTCGACTACCTCCACGGCAAGATGACCGGCAGCCGCGCGGGCCGACTCCTGAACACCATGATCGACGACACCGGCATCGAGCACATCCTCAAGTGCTGGCTCGTCCTCGACAACCACGACACCGCCCGCCTGACGCACACCATCGCCGAGCGCGACCTCCGCCGCGTGGCGCGCGTACTCCAGTTCACGCTCCCGGGTGCCCCCTGCGTCTACTACGGCTCGGAAATCGAGATGGAGGGCGGAGACGACCCCGCCAACCGCGCCCCGATGCGATGGGACCTCGTCGCCGACGACAACGACGATTACCTGTGGTTCAAGAACCTCGTCGCGATCCGCAAGCGGAGCCGCGCGCTTCGCCTGGGCGAGTGGCGATTGCTCGACTCCGATTCGTTGCTCGCCTTCCAGCGCCACACCGACCGATGGAACGAGACGGCCGTCATCGTCGCGAACTCATCGCCACTCCCCGTCGCGGAAGTCGTCTCGGTGCGCGATTCCAAACTCATGAACTTCGCCCCGCTGGTGGACCAACTCTCTGGCCGCGAAGTCGCTCTCCACTCCGGCATGATCGAAGTCGAAGTCCCGGGCCACACAGCGATGCTCCTCATGCCCGCGGAGAAACCCGGCTCGGACTACTCCGCGTACAAGCGGGTGCAGTGACCATCACGCCGCTCGCTCGGAACGAGCCCACGAGTCCCGCAGTCCATCACGGGCGAGCATCATCCGCTCGACCAAACAGGAACTCCATCGCCCCCCCAAGCCTCCCCGCCCACGCCTTCTCGTTGTGCCCCGCGCCATCCTCAACCACCACGCGCAGGCGCGCATCGCTCAGCCCCGCCGCGCGCATCGACGCCTCCACCCCGCGTACCTGCGACACCAACTCCGCATCTTTGTCAGCGTCGGAGTATTCCTTTCCACCCATCGCCATGAACACCCGTTGCGGCCATCGCTGATGGCTGGTCGTTCGCTTCAGAAACTCCCCATCTCCAACCCACAGCGCCGGACTCTCGACGAGTATCGCGCCGAACAACTCGGGCCGCGTCATCGCCGCGTGCAGCGTGATCACCCCGCCAAGCGATGAGCCGCCCATGGATGTCTGTTCGGGGCCGGTGAGCGTGCGGTACTCGCGATTAATGAGGGGCATGACCTCTTCGACGATGAAGCGAATGTACGCATCACCCTTCCCGCCCTGCTCCGGGGGGTGCCCGGCGCCGATCGGCACGGGACAGAGTTCATCCACGCGCGCCGCCCTCGCGTTGTCGATCCCCACCACGATCATCGACGGCACCTTCCCCTCGCCGATCAGCCGCGTCAGCGTCTCATCAACGCCCCACTCCCCCGCGAAACTCGTCGCGGCGTCAAAGCAGTTCTGGCCGTCGTGCATGTACAGCACTGGAAAGCGTGGCACGGGCGTCCCGCCCGTGTCTCCATACCCCGGCGGCAGCCACACCCGCACTTTCCTCGTATTCCCCAGCACCGCGCTCGCCACCTCATGAATCCGCAGATCGCCCGTCACCGTCGATGCGCCCTGTTGCAACTCGGGCCACCGGACGGGCCGCTGATCGGCGAAGCCGGCGACTTCGACGAACACCACCCGCTTCCCATCCGTCAACGTCCCGGTCCTGCACTCAGCCACCCGATGATTCGCGATATCGCGTCCCTTCGCATCGACTTCGACGGTATCCCAACTGCCACGCGTAAACTTGAACTCGAAGGCGGGATCATCGACGACGCTGGCAGGCAGCACGAAATCCACGAGGTACGGCGCATTGCCGCACGCACCGCCCCGGTCATACTCGCCGCGCTGCCCACGAGGGTTCCAATCATTGGCCGATGACGCCAGATAGAACTCGCCGCCTTGAGCGGGGTCCTCGGGCAGCGTCCCGTCCGGCTTGTAGGTGAGCGACCAACTCACGTCGTAGGACATGATGAGGTGAACGGCCTCTTGCGATCCCCGCGCGACGGCGATGCTCGGCCATGCGAAGAGGAACGGAATCAACGCACCATTCAAGGCCCGACGAAGTGACATTGCACGAATGAGCGAGATCATTCTGGAAGCATACGCCGACGGTGCTCGATCGCGCTCGGCGCGTTACCTTCTCCGAATATGCCCGACGACCCCGCCCCTCAAGTCACGCATCTCATGCAAGGCGCCGCGGCGGGTGATCGCACGGCGGCGAACGCGCTTCTCCCGCTCGTTTACGACCAACTCCGCGCCGCCGCGCAAGCCCAACTCAACCG
>JAGVLZ010000013.1 GCA_020054055.1 Phycisphaerales bacterium | reverse complement strand
CCGCGCCCGCAGCCCCGACATCCCGTGGCACTCGACGGCGCTCATCCAGTTGTGGATCGACTGACGCGTCACGCCAAAGGCCCGCGCCGCCTCGGACTTCCTCATCCCGCCGCGCACGGCGGCGACGACACGGCGACGAAGGTCTTCCTGCGCTTGAGGGGGCAGCTGCCGCGCGTCGGGCTTGGCCATAAAGGATCATACCCGATCCTCACGCAAAGTCAAATACATAGCGGTCTGATTAGTACCTTCCGAATCATTCGCTGCGGCGGCGCAACCGTATCGCGATCAGTATTTGCAAATGACATGGAGGCGTTGTTTGGTGGAGGACTAAACCGCGCGCAACTCTTCAGCCGACTGCCGCGGCGGAGTCGGGGGCGGGTTCCGGCAGGCGGCCTGCTTACTCCTAGATTGCGTGGCGTGCTTGCTGCCCTGAGATTGTCATTCCCCACATTTCTGTTCGGCCCATGAATCCGCCCATCGCTGCGACGCCGCGCCAGAATGAGCGGCAGGTGTACGCCGCCGTCGGTTCGCCCCGGGTAGAGCCGCATCATTGTGTTGTGCGCCTCGGGGGCGACCCGCGCCGCCGGTCGGTCGGGGTTCGAGCGGGGGCACTGGTTCACTTTGGCGGTGGCTCGGGCTTTTCAACCCGTGCGGTTTTCGTCAAAGTGAACCAGTGCCCGAAACCTCGGCGTCCGCACAACCGCGAAAGGCGAGATCATCAATCAGTCGGGGGAAGTACATCACACACCGCTCGCAATCGGCGGCTGGCTCCGACCCCTCTGGTGGGAGACGACCGCGGTTCAGGAACTCCGCGAGCAGGCCCTCGAACGAGCAAAATCAATGCTGTCCATCGCCCGGCGCTCCCGCTGATGCCGCCCGTCAACCAGAGATTTTCCCCCTTTTCAAGGTTTTTCGATGGTCACCGCCGCCTTCGATTCTCAGGCATCCGGGGCGCCACGCCGAACGCCATTTGGAGAGCCGGGTCAAACTGGGTGGGATTGTTGCCCGACCCCAGCCGATCGGTGGCCGAACGGGGCCAAAGACTCTCCAAATTCGCGCATGATTTACTGGCGTCGCCCCGGATCTGGGCTATGCTGGAGGTGTTGAGAAGAGGAGCCCTGTCGGCGGATTAGGGAGGGAGGTTGCCGAAAGGCCGCGTCACCCCACCGATAGGAATCCGAGGTTTGCCCCTCGGATGCGGGAAACTGTGCTGGCCGAGGCCCGGTCATCCACAGTGAAGCACGTCGATCGGGAGCCTAGGAAACTCTCGGTCAAATAGGGGGAGTATGGCGGTGAGGCCTGCCGCCAAGCTCTCGCACGCGGCCCTGTGCGCGTGTGGCAGAAGCCTTGGCCGCCTAACGGCGGCCTTGGCTTTTTTTGTCGATACCATCCGCCCCATGATCGACCTCAAGGCCTTCCGCGAAGACCCGATACGCTTCATCGCGGGCGCCAAAAAGAAGAGTATCGCCGTCGATTTCGATCGTTTGAAGTCGATTGACGAGGAATCTCGGCGGGTGCAGGGGGAGGCCGAATCCCTACGCGCCGAGCAGAACCGTCTGGCGAAGGAATCCGGCCCGGCGATCGGCAAACTGATGGGCCAAATCAAGTCCGCGACCGGCGACGCGAAGGCGGCGCTGGAGCGCGAGGCCGAGGCGTTGCGCGCGAAACCGGCGGCGCTGAAGGAACAGATCGCCGCGCTCGAGAAACGGATCGATGCCATCACGCCGGAGTTGAACGCGCTCTTGCTGACGGTGCCGCTGCCGCCGGACGCGGACGTGCCGGTGGGGAAGGGGTCGGAGGACAACGTCGAGGTGCGCCGATGGTCGCCGCCGGGGTTTGATCCTGCGAAGAGTTTCGAGAACCAGCGCGGCTTCAAGCCGAGGAACCACATCGAGATCGTTGAGCGGCTGGGGCTTGTTGACTTCGAGCGCGGCGTGAAGATGGCCGGTTCGCGCTCGTATGTGTTGAAGGGGATGGGGATGCGCCTGCACCAGGCCGTGCTGCGATTTGCGTTTGATCGCATCGTGGAGAAGCACGGGTTTATTCCAATGAGCGTGCCGGTGATCGTGCGCGAGGAGTGCATGGTCGGGACGGGCTTTTTCCCCGCGGGGCGCGAGCAGACGTATTGCGTGGAGGAGACCCGTCGCGGCGAGGCGCATGATTTGTTTTTGACAGGGACGGGCGAGGTGGGGCTGATGGGGCTGCACGCCGGCGAGATTCTCGACGAGGCGCAGTTTCCGATCAAGATGGCGACGGTGAGCACCTGCTTCCGGCGCGAGGCGGGGGCCGCGGGGCGCGACACGGCGGGCCTTTACCGCATCCACCAGTTCGACAAGGTGGAGCAGGTGGTCATCACGCGCGCCGATGAGCAGGAGAGCCGCAAATGGCACGCCGCGATGATCGACATCGTGGAGCAGTTGTTGCAGGCGCTGGGGCTGCCTTACAGACTCTTGCAGTGCTGCACGGGCGACCTTGGCGTGAAGAACGCTGACATGATCGATATCGAGAGTTGGATGCCGGGGCGCGGCGAGGTCGGGAAAGATGGCGTGCCGAGCGGGGCGTACGGCGAGACGCACAGCGCTTCACGCTTGTACGACTATCAGTGTCGGCGCCTGAACATGCGGTACCGCACGGGGGGCAGTGGGGGGAAGGGGGCGACGACCTTCTGCCACTCGCTGAACAACACGGTGCTGGCCTCGCCACGGGTTTTGATCCCAATTCTGGAAATGAACCAGAACGAGGATGGGAGCGTGACGGTGCCTGAGGTTTTGCGGGGGTATGTGGGGGGGGTGGAACGGATTGCTTGGTAGCCTTTGGTGAAGGAGACACGCAACGCCATTGGACGGTTTTTTGGTATCAGCGGCATTGCGTCAGCTTCGGGTTCTCGAGTGACGCGAGCCCGCTTCGCGGTCGATGATGTAGACTGCAAATGTCTATCGGCTGAAGCACTTCAATTGATCGGAGTGCCAACTGGAATTGACGCTGGCCCACATGTCGCCGCTGAACAACGACTGACCTGACCCAGGTTCCGTTGACTGACTTTCAACCAACTCTGGCGGGTGGCATGTTCCACTATTGCCGGAATCGGGTGCCACGCGTCGAGGCGTCTTCGACTCGACCGTGGTACCCCCTCTACCGATTCTTCGACCCACTGCCGTCACATCAAAATGAGAAAACATGGAAGAGGGTCTATGCGACTCTTCTCCACGGGTTCCGCGGCGGAGCGCCGCTCTACTCGCGGCCACCGACTCTCGCACCGCCGGGGCTGCATTCCAGTTCCTCGCTTGCGCTTCGGTCTCCGCCGAGCAAGACGCACCGACCGCGGGGAAGCCTCGTTCGCGGCACGAGCCGCGGGCTCGCCTCCGGTATCATCGTCGGCATGGAGCCCCTGATGCCTATCGACATCGATCGCCTGACTGAGGACGAACTCCGCGACCTGCATTCGCGCATCACCGAGAGGCTCCGCGTGATTCAGCAGTTGCGGGCGCACGGCACCATGATGAAGTTTTCGATCGGCGAGCGTGTGACGTTCACGGCCGATGGACGGCGGGTCTTCGGCGTTCTCGTCCGGTACAACAAACGAACAGTAACAATCATCGGCGACGGTGGGCTGCGCTGG
The DNA here is from genome assembly GCA_020054055.1 of Phycisphaerales bacterium. Taxonomy (GTDB): domain Bacteria; phylum Planctomycetota; class Phycisphaerae; order Phycisphaerales; family UBA1924; genus JAEUIV01. Next base: position 4,470 of record JAGVLZ010000013.1, on the reverse strand, counting down.
AATGTGTCGCCCGGATTCGTCGAACGAGTCGTGCCCGGTTCGACGCCGCGGACGGACGTGCCGGTTGTTGAGGCGATGGCGTCGCTCTCGTCGCGGAGCGTGCTCGCTCGAATCGGCCGAGGGCGGGGAGGTCGATCGTGAACGCCCGCAAACCGGCCGCCGACAACGGCGCTGACGGCTGAGAGAGATGAGCAACAGGGACAACCAGTCCATGGACGAGGAGTCCCCCGCCTTCATCGAGTTCACCAATGAAGATGGTGGGGAGTTCCATTTCGGATACGTTCATGGTGAGATGGATTGGCGACCCGAGCAGCGTCAATCAAGGCCCGGCGCCGCCGTCACGATCGAGGGCAACGGCGGGTGGCCTGTTTGCCCGAATGGCCAACCTTCGTCCGTCGTGTGGGGTGCTTGCCGTGCTGGGTGAGCGTGTTCCGCCGAGCGTGGCTCGTCAGGCTTGTGCTGAGCCACAAGCGTGCCAGCAGGCGCGGTCGATCCTTCGAGAAGCGAGGAGCAGCGGCGGAGAGCCGGGGGCAGGTGCACTTGCGGAATGATCGGTCAGCCGCACCCGCCGCCCCATGCGCCGAGCGCGATGGTGATGTCCTGAAAATCCACGACGCCGTTGTAGTCCGCATCGCCATCGAAGGGTGCGGCGCCCGACATTCCCCAATGGCTGAGGATGGTGGTGATGTCCTTGAAGTCGATGTTCATATCGCCGTTGGCATCGCCGAGGCAGCCGGGGCATGCGGGAGTGCTCGCGGAGAGGTCGTTGGATGTCGGGGTGCGGACGATGAGGCCGTCGTTCGCGGTGGCCTGCACGAAGTAGTTGATCGTGCGGCCGCAGCCGAAGGCGGGGAGCGTGGCGGTGAAGTTGGTCGGGCCTCCGGTGAGCGGGACTTCGTTGTAAGCGCCCGAGTCGCCCTCGCGCCACATGAGATTCGCGGAGTCGGCTTGAAGGGTGTACTGGTTCTCGGTGGTGATTGACACTCCGAAGTTGGCGGGGGTGCTGAGCGCGAGCGACGAAGGGGGGCCCGAGAGGTTCAATCGCAGGCGGACCTGTATGTGCTGGGCGAGGGCGACGATGCCCGCCCAAGCCTCGGTCGCGGCCGGAACGATCTGCGAAGCCGGGAGCGTGAAGCCGAAGGTGCCTGTGTCGCGGAGTTCGAAGGTCCAGGAGAGCGCGTTCATGGTCTGGAACGTCCAGTCCGGGGCGACTCCTGAGGCAACGTAGAGTGTGGTCGAGGCCTGCCCGCCGGTCCAGTTGGTGCCGTTGACCGATTCGATCGCCGAGACCATCGCGGCGGCGAGCGGATTCAACTCCGAGGTTCGCGGTGGGGCGGTTGTGGTGTAGCCCCAGGGGCCGAGGACGAGTTGCGAATAGGTGTGGATGTCGATGTGGGCCTTGAGCGGTGAGAGAGTGAGCGCGTAGTCGCTCACTGCGGCGGCCTCTGGTTCTGAGAAGGCGGCCGTGCCGCGGTAGGTATCGCTCGTCTGGGAGGTGCTCGACCCGCCGTTGAGTCCCCATCCCACGCTCCAGTTGCGGTTGAGGTCGACGCCGAAGGAGCCGCCGGAGTTCAGGCGGCGATTCTTGCGCCACAGCCGCGTGTTCCCGCCTCCCTGCGCGGTTGGGAAGGTGTGGTTGTACCCGTCGGGGTTGACGATGGGGATGATGTGGAAGTCCACGTTGTCGAGGAGTTGGGTGACGACCGGGTCGATCCCGTATTCACGGCAAAGGCGGTCGGCGATCCACATGGCGCTCGATCCCGCGGCCCACTCGCGGGCGTGCTGCGTCGCGGAGATGAGGAAGACGGGTTTGGGCGGCGCGCCGAGGGGAGTGGGGGTGGCGATGCGCAGGCCATAGATGTTGCGGCCTTGCACCGAGTCGCCTGTGTTGAACTTTTCGATGATGTGGCCGGGCGGGTTGGGCACGGTGTCGAGCGCGGCGAGTGTGTCGAGGTAGGTCCAGATCTCGCCGATGGTGCGGTAGGTGGCGAAGAAATCCTGGCCGCGCTCGGCGCGGGCGAGTTCGTTCGCGCGGGTCTCTTCGTCGATCTCGTGCTGGATGTTGTTTGAGCGGAGGACGTATGGGACACCGAGCGCTTCGAGCGCTTCCATCGCGTCCGGCTCGATGACGAAGTCGACCGGGCCGGGGCCGGCCTGGCAGGCGAGCGATTCGCCGAGTTGCGAGACGGCGAGGAGCGACTCGGGCGAGTCGATCTGCACCGTGACCCACTTGAAGTTCTCGTAGGGGCCGATGGCGTCGTCGGCCGATGCGGCACCCGCGACGAGCGAAAGGGCGCCGAGCGAGGCCGAAACGCACCAACGAAGCCGAGGGGACGCGTGCATTCGAGATTCTCCATCTTGCCGCCGGAAGGGACGATGGGTCAAGCATACTTCACAATCCGCCTCTGTGAAGGGGCATTTCGTGGTGTTTGTCGGTGCAAACGCAGCCAGATTCGGGGTGATATCGCTATCGCGCCGGGATCGGCGGGGCAAAGTCCCACGCGGCGAGGCGGACCCGCATGAGGGCGATCGACCGCTCGCGGGGGACGATCGTCGCTTCGACGCTCGACGATGCGGCGGAAGCGCGAGGCGCCGGGATCATTCGCGACAGCCGGGCGACCGCCTCTCGCACGGCTCGGCCGGTCGGGACAATCGAAACGCTGAAGACGGCCTCGACCGGGCGATCGGCGGAATCGCGGTGTGCGTCGGGTCTTCGGGACGAACGAATGGATCGAAACTCGCGAGCGAATGCTTCCGCGGCGAGGCGGACCGCCCCCGCATGGCCGTTCACTTGACCGAGGCGTGCGGCCATGAGGGCCTCGCGGAGCACGTTGCGGAATGTTTCGAGCGAGTCGGCGAGCGCGGCGCGCGTGTCGAGGATCTCGCCGCCCGTTGCGCCGAGAATCAGTGGGATCGAGAAGGTGAAACTGGTCGGGGCTCCGGGGCGCGGCTTCCAGATCATCCCTCCCAACTGGCCGCAGACAAGCGCGGCGTCGGCCTCCGCCGCGAGACGCTCCGTCACGGCGACCAGGGGCAGGCTTATCGCGGGGTCCGAGCCGCCTCGGATGAGGTCTCGGCTGAGCGATTCGAGGAACGCGGATTCATCGTCGCTTGGACCGACCTTCAGCAACCCGCGTGCGGCGATGAGCGATCGGTCGGCGAGGAGAGCCGCGGCGCTGCGGCTCAGCATCGTGGCGAGAGATTGGCCGGATCCCGCGGCCTGAAGGACCCCGCCGCGCCAGAGCGGTCCGGTCCATCGCCATTTTTCGAGGAGTCGCGCATACGCCGGGGCGAGGGTCGCGGCCTCGCGTGCCGCATCGGGGCCGGAATTACCGAACGGAGTCGGCTGGATGGTGAGGACGCCCCCCTCATCTCGGCCGAGGAGCATCGCCGCCGCGGCAGCGGGCGAAGCCGAATCGAACTCGTATGGGCTGAGCACCAGTCGCATGTTTTCGTAGTCCGAAAGGCAATCGTAGGGGAATCAGATCGACCCGAGGGTTCCCGCGGTTCCGCATTCTTCACACAAATCAAACACTCTGGGTGCGCACGCGACATCGGTGCTGCAATTCACGGACGATTCGAGACAACGCGCGCCGAAACCACCATCGAAGCCGGGTTGCGGCGGGTCGGGCATCCACTAAGATTTCACCGGGCGGCGGTTCCAAGGCTGAGGCACGCTCGCCCGCCAAGCACCAGTTCAGGAGGCGCAAGTGGCGCGGTCCAAGGTTCTCATCGTCGAAGACGAGACTGACATCGCCAACCTGGTGCATTTCCATCTTGCGCGCGAGGGGTTCCAGCCGCAGATCGCCTCGTCCGGGAGGCTGGCGCTGGAGACCGTGGCGACGCAGCGCCCCGATCTGGTGATTCTCGACATCATGCTCCCAGATCTGGACGGGCTCGAGGTCTGCCGCAAACTCAAGCGGGACTCGGCGACGAACTCGATCCCTATTCTGATGGTTTCGGCGCGGGGCGAGGAATCGGACATTGTCGTGGGGCTCGAACTGGGGGCGGAGGACTACGTCACCAAGCCCTTCAGCCCGCGCGTGCTGATCGCGCGAGTCAAGGCCGTGCTCCGCCGGCGCGACACCGAGAGTTCGCGCGAGGTGAACCTGGGCGAGTCGCTCCGCATCGATCCAGCGCGGCACCAGGTGTTCATCGAGGGCGAGGCGCTCGACCTCACCCTGACGCAGTACCGGCTGCTGCATTTCCTCGCGCAGAGGCCGGGTTTCGTGCGCACGCGCGACCAGATCGTCACCGCCGTTCGCGGTGAGGGGACGGTGCTCTCCAGCCGGGCGATTGACGTCCATGTCGCCGCGCTCCGGCAGAAGCTGGGCGATCGGGGCGACCTCATCGAGACGGTCCGCGGCGTCGGGTATCGTCTGACGACCGACAAGGTCGGCTCGGCGGTCTGATGATCCCCACATGCCTTTCGTTCCAGCCCTTGGTCCCCGGAGTCGTTGCGCTCGGTGT
>JAGVLZ010000158.1 GCA_020054055.1 Phycisphaerales bacterium | reverse complement strand
TTCTTCGTAGATGATCTTGCCAAGTTCCATCGACGAGCGTTCGAGTTCCTTCATCGCGGCCTCGATGGCGGCCTTGTCGTCGCCCTTGATCTTGTCCTCGAGGTTCGAGAGCGCGCTCTCGACCTTGCTCCGCACCTCGGGGCCGACCTTGTCGCCGTGCTCTTCGAGCGACTTGCGGGTCTGGATCACGATCGCGTCGGCACGGTTCTTCAGGTCCACGACCTCGCGGCGTGTCTTGTCTTCCGCGGCGTGGGCCTCGGCGTCGCGCTTCATGCGCTCGATCTCTGTCTTGTCGAGGCCGCCGGAGTTGGTGATCTTGATGTTCTGGCTCTTGCTGGTCGCCTTGTCGGTCGCGGTGACGGTGAGGATGCCGTTGGCGTCGAGGGCGAACTCGACCTCGATCTGCGGCGTGCCACGGGGGGCAGGGGCGATGCCCGTCAGTTCGAACATGCCGAGTTCGCGGTTGTCCTTGGCAAACTCGCGCTCGCCCTGGAGGACCTTGATCTGCACGCTCGGCTGGCTATCCGCAGCGGTGGAGAAGGTCTCCTTCTTGCTCGTCGGGATGGTCGTGTTCTTCTCAATGAGTTTGGTCATCACGCCGCCGAGGGTTTCGACGCCCAACGAAAGCGGGGTGACATCGAGCAGGAGAACATCCTTGACCTCGCCCTTGAGGACGCCGCCCTGGATCGCGGCTCCGATGGCGACGACTTCATCGGGGTTGACGCTGCGGTTGGGTTCCTTGCCGAAGATCTCTTTCGCGATCTGCGCCGCCTTCGGCATGCGGGTCGAGCCGCCGACGAGGACGACCTCATCGAGTTTGCCCGCGTCGATCTTCGCGTCGCGGAGCGCCTGCTGGCACGGGGCCTTGAGGCGGTCGAAGAGGTCGGCGCAGAGCGACTCGAACTTCGCGCGCGTCAGCGAGACCTGGAGGTGCTTCGGGCCGCTCTGATCGGCGGTGATGAAGGGGAGGTTGACCGTCGTCTCCTGCATGGTGGAGAGTTCGATCTTGGCTTTCTCCGCGGCCTCCTTCAGGCGCTGGAGCGCCATCGGGTCCTTGCGGATGTCGATGCCTTCCTTCTTGCGGAACTCCTCCGCGAGGAAGTCGATGACGCGCTGGTCCCAGTCGTCGCCGCCGAGGTGGGTGTCGCCGTTGGTGCTGAGGACCTCGAAGACGCCGTCGCCGATGTCGAGGATGGAGACATCGAAGGTGCCGCCGCCGAGGTCGAAGACGGCGATCTTCTCGTTCTTCTTCTTGTCGAGGCCGTAGGCGAGGGCCGCGGCCGTGGGCTCGTTGATGATGCGCTCGACCTTCAGTCCCGCGATCTCCCCCGCGTCCTTGGTCGCCTGGCGCTGGGCATCGTTGAAGTAGGCGGGGACGGTGATGACCGCGCGTTCAACTTTCTCGCCGAGGTAGTCCTCTGCGGTCTTTTTCAGGTCCTGAAGAATGAAGGCGCTCACCTGCTGGGGCGTGAACTCCCCCTGGTTCACCTTGACTTTGACGAACTCATCGGGGCCGCCGGTGATGGTGTAGGGGACGCTGCCCTCTTCGTTGCCGCCCTTGCCGTAGCCGGTGTCGCCTTTGCCGGAGACTTCCGCGTGGCGGCGGCCCATGAAGCGCTTGATCGAGAAGATGGTGTTCTTGGGGTTGGTGACCTGCTGGTGCTTGGCGGGCTGGCCGACGAGGCGCTCACCCTTATCGGTGAAGGCGACGACGGAGGGGGTGATGCGGTTGCCGGAGGAGTTGATGAGAACCTTGGGCGCGCCGCCTTCCATGACGGAGACGACGGAGTTGGTGGTGCCGAGGTCGATGCCGATGATTTTGGACATGGTGATGGCCCTTGGGTTCCGGGGATTCCGGGGTGCGTACGGGAGAGTAGGTGCAAGGGGGATGCCAGAGGTTTTTTGGGCTAAGACTCGGGAAACCACATGAATATGCGGCCCTTTGTCCATGCCTTTTTCCACAAAAGGCTCAAGAGCAGCAGAAAAATGTGCCGAATTGGCAGCGAGCGGCTCGACGCCCGGCCATTCTCGTGTCATTTTTCACTTGGCCGTCGCTACGAGCGCCGAATCTCCGAAACTCTCCGAGGAGCGTCCTTAAGAGAACCCTCACATCGAAACGCACTCGGTGCGGGTTGGGGAGTGTTTCTCAGTGGGCATCCCCGCGGCTCCACGACGACCACATCTGCGTTCCCTTGCACACCGATTACCGGGGCGTGCCCGGTTGTTGATCAAAGGAGTATCAATCATGCGGATCTTCTCGTCGCGACTCGGATCGTTCGCACTCGGATTCAGCGTGTCGCTCGGGGTGGCTCTGCCGGCCTTCGCTTCGCTCTACAATACGCCGGGGTACCAGTGGGGGCGCACACATTGCGGCCGGGCACCGGGAACGGGCGGGCTCAGGAGCGCTGCGGAGTGCAAAGATTGTTGCTACCTCGGAGCGGCATCGACCGCGTACCCGGCGGATGAGTACGGGAACTGCCAACAGTTCTGCGACAACGCTTATTGGAGCTAATACGAGGCGGCCTCGCCAGATTGGGGATGACGTGCGAGTTGAATACCGACGTCGTTGGATACTCATCGGGATCGGGGGCGGGTTGGCCGCGGCACTCTTCGGTGCCGTCGCGGTTCGCGCAAATAAACCACCTCCCTGGATGGCGGATCTTGATCGGGGTTTTCCGCGGATCGAGCAGTTGAGCCCGTCTTTTCTCCCGGAGTCGCGGGATCGGCAGATGTTCATACGGAACGAACTGCTCCGACGGCCGCTGTGGGATGTTAAGGAAGTCGAGTACCTTCGCGCCATTATCAGAGTGGGTTATCCGAGGCCCTTCCAGGAAGGGAACTTGAATCGGGAGGAAATGAGCCTATTCTTCGACTTCACGGCGTCGACGCTCGCCATGGACGCGCGGATCCTGACGAAGGCCCCGATCTCCGTCGCGGCGCGGGAACTCATCATTCAAACGATGGTCAACGAACTGGAGGCGGAGTTCCCGGAGCGACGACGATCGGCGGCGGACTCTCTGCTGGAGTACGGAGCGGTCGAGCACCCCAAAATCCGAGCGGCCGTGGAACGGTTATTCGAGGATGAGGACGAGCAGACGGCCCAGACGGTTGCGTCGCATGTGGCTTCTTATGACCGTCGCCGAAAGCAGCACGAAAACTATGCTCTCAAAGCGCGATCGGCGGCGGATGATCCCCGCTGAATAGGACATTGATACCGATCCCGACATCGTTGGGCACATCGGCTTCCTGCTCGCGCTACGATGACGACAAGTTGCGGCGGGAGAAGAGGTCCGGCCGGGTCCGGCGCGGGCGGTTGGCGGTGCTTATTGAGACAATGTGATCGATTGTCAAGAAAATTTGGGCTGCAAATGAAGGCTTGACAAGCACCGGGGGAGTATGCTGCGACCAATCGGGGCGTGCCCGGGTCTTCTGTCAAGGAGTTGAATCATGCGCCTCCCCTCGTCTCGCATCGGTTCGTTTGTGGTTGGATTCGTCGATTCGCTCACGTTCAGCCTGCTGGTGCTTGGCGGGCTGGCCGACGAGGCGCTCACCCTTATCGGTGAAGGCGACGACGGAGGGGGTGATGCGGTTGCCGGATGAGTTGATGAGGACCTTGGGCGCGCCGCCTTCCATGACGGAGACGACGGAGTTGGTGGTGCCGAGGTCGATGCCGATGATTTTGGACATGGTGATGGCCCTTGGGTTGTGTGGCGAATGGGAAGGATAGGGGCAAGGGGGATGCCAGAGAGTTCTTGATGGTCAATTGGGAAATGATCTGAATGAGCGGGCTTTTGAGGATGAGGAAATCCACAAACTGCTCAAGAGCAGCATGGACTTGTGCCGAAGTGGCAGGAAGCGGCTTGACCCCGGGCGGGTCCTGTGTCAGATTGGCACTTGCCCGGCACCGTTGTGGGCCCCGGATTTCCGGAAACTCTCAAAGGAGACCCTTATGAGAAACCGCGCATCGAAAGTCGTTGCGTTCGGATCGGGAATTGTTCTGTCGCTGCTTCTCTCGCTTCCTGTCCTCGCCTCCCGGTACAACAATCCGGGGTACGAATGGGGGAGGACTCAATGCGGGAGGGCGCCCGGGACCGGGGGCGT
>JAGVLZ010000082.1 GCA_020054055.1 Phycisphaerales bacterium | reverse complement strand
TTCGAGCGCGCCGCCCAGGTGTGGACGCGCGAATCGGACCCCGAGCGCTGGGCGGCGGTGCAGAATCACCTGGGCCAGGCGTGGGAACGACTCCCCGCCGGCGAACGCGGCCTCAACCTCGAACGCGCGATCGGATACTTCCAGGCCGCCCTCGAAGTGAAGACCCACGACGCCGACCCTATCGGCTGGGCCACCCTCCAGAACAACCTCGGCATCGCGTGGGCGCAGACCCCCGGTGGCGACCCCGTCGCCAGCATCCATCACGCCATCGAGTGCCATCAACGCGCGCTCGACGTCTGGTCCGACCTCAACCGTCGCGGCGACTGGGCCGCGACGCAGAACAACCTCGGCATCGCGTGGGCCATGCTCCCGGCGGCGGGTGAGGAGCGCGAGAAGAACCTCCGCCGTGCGATCGCGGCGTACAAGGCGGCCCTCGAAGTGCGCACCCGCGCCGCCTATCCGATGGAGTGGGCGTCCACCCAGAACAACCTCGGCAGCACCTACCTCCACCTCCCCCCCGGCTCGGACGGCGCGAGCGTCAAGGAGGCCGTCGCCTGCTTCGAGCGTGCCCTCGAAGTCCGCACGCGCGACGCGATGCCCATCGACTGGGCCAAGACTCAGGGCAACCTCGGCAACGCATGGGTCAAGATGCCGGGCGACCGCGTGGCGCACCTCAATCGCGCTGTCGAGTGCTACAACATGGCCCTCGTCGTCTACACCAAATCTTCGCACCCGCACCAGCACGAGCACGTGTCGCAGAAGAAGGCCGAGGCGCAGGATGCGCTTGATGAGATGCTTCTGATGGGCAAGGGTTGAGGGCTACCCCCGGATCGTCTGCTCGCGGTCCGGCCCGACGGAAACAATATCCACCGGCACGCCCGCCGCTTGCTCGATGAAATCGACGTACGCCCGCGCCGCGGCCGGGAGCGCATCGCGCGAGCGGCAGCCCGAGATCTCCGCCTCCCAACCCTCCAAGGTCTCGAAGATCGGTTCCACCTCCGCGAGCGCCTCGGCGTCGGGCAAGAACCGATCAGTGGTTTTCCCCTGCAATCGGTACGCCTTGCAGACCTTGACTTCCTCGAACCCAGACAGCACGTCGAGCAGCATGAGGGCGATCCCCGTCACGCCGTTGAGCATGACGGCGTAGCGTAGCGCGACCAGGTCGAGCCAGCCGCAGCGCCGCGGGCGGCCGGTCGTCGTGCCGTACTCGCGGCCGCGTTCGCGGATGCGGTTCCCCGCGTCGTTGTCCTGCTCCGTCGGGAAGGGTCCGCCGCCGACGCGGGTGCAATACGCCTTCATCACGCCGATGACGCGCGAGAGGCGCTCTCCCGGCACACCCGTCCCCGTCGAAATGCCGAGCACCGAGCAGTTGGACGACGTGACGAACGGGAACGTGCCGTGGTCCACATCGAGAAGCGTCGCGTTGGCCCCCTCAAAGAGCAGGTTGTGGCCCTGGTTCAGCATGTGGTGGAGCAGATACATGGTGTCGGTGACGAATGGCCGCAGGCGTTCGCCCGAACGGATCAGATCGTCCGTCATCTTCGCCGCGGCGGGGAGTGAGGCCGCCGCCGCTCCCGATGGGTCGAGGGCGCGCAGCATGGCTTCCTTTCTTGCGGAGACATGCGCGATCTTTGTGCGGAGCGAAGCGGGGCGCAGCAGATCGCCCACGCGGATCGCCTCCGCGCGGTGCGCCTTGTCTGCATACGCGGGGCCGATGCCGCGCCGTGTGGTGCCGATCGAGCCCCCCGATCCCGATCCGTCAGTGATCGCCGCGAGCGCGATTTCCCTTGCCGCATCCTCCGCCTTGTGCCAGGGCAGCACGACGTGCGCCCGATCCGACACCGCGAGGTCGAGCGAACGAATCCCCGCGTCTGCCAGTCGATCCAGTTCGACAAAGAGCATGTCAGGGTCGAGCACCACGCCGTTGCCGATGACCGCCATGACCCCCTGATGGAACGCCCCCGACGGGATGAGGTGGAGGGCGTGTCGCTTGCCGTCGATCACCACCGAGTGCCCGGCGTTCGCCCCGCCGTTGTACCGCACGACGGCCCGGAACGACCCCGCGAGCAGGTCGATGACCTTTCCCTTCCCCTCGTCCCCCCATTGCAGCCCCACCACGGCCGTCCCGGACCCGGGAAAGTTCGGCCCGCGGCCGACGGATGCGTTCGTGGAGCGATCGATTGCTGGTGGGGCCATTGGAATGGAGTGTAACGGTCATCGGACGTGCGGCGGAACCCCGGAATCGCCAGCGTTTTCCACGCCGGATCAAGCGTGCGGACGGACGGGTCGATCTTCTTTGAAGCCCATTGCCAGCGCGGAGCCGCCATGCCAGACAACGTCATCCGAGTCATGTGCCCCAACCTTCGGTGTCGCTCGATCCTCGCCGTGCCGAGCGATGCGCGCGGCCGGCTCGTCCGTTGCAAGAGTTGCGGCACGAACATCAAGATCCCGGCCAAGGCCGAGCCAAAGATCGAAGCGGCACCCGCCGAAGCGGAACAGAAAGCCGCCAAGAAGCCCGCGGCGTGATGCCGTGTCGGCCTGCCACCGATCCGCCGACGACTCGAGCGCCCATCGTGGATCGTGCCACCCGCGCGAACGCGCACGCGCGCCCTATCCACTCGCTGACGAAACCTTGACCGGACACAGGGGTTCATCCGCTCGCGCCGACGGTCAAGGGGACGCCGCCATAGAGATCCATTGTGATGACCGGCGCGGTGACGCGGATGCGTCGATCGGCGGGGTCCACGCCCCGTTCGCGCATCATCTTTTTGAGAGTGGTGGGGATGTTGAACTCGGTGTCTTCCTCGAAGATATCGCGGAGTTCGATGGAGCCGCCGAACTTGGAGAGGAGCGTGCGGCAGAGTTCGGCGACGAGGTCTTCGGGGGCGCTGGCGCCGGCGGTGACGAGGACCGTCTGTTGGGCTCGCAGCATCCCCTCGGGGAGTTCGGAAACATCATCGATCAGGATCGCGTCCACCCCGGCGTTGCGTGAGATCTCGGTGAGGCGAACGGAGTTCGAGGAGTTTTTGGAGCCGATGACCAGCACGATGTCGCACTCGGGTGCGATCTTGCGGACGGCGTGCTGGCGGTTGGTGGTGGCGTAGCAGATGTCGCCTCCGGGCGGCTCCTTGATGTTCGGGAAGGCGTTCTTGAGCGCGGCGATGATCACGTCCGCGTCGTCCGTGCTCAGCGTGGTCTGGGTCAGGTAGACGAGTTTGTTGGGATCGCGGATTTCGAGGGTCGGGATGTCTTCGGGACACTCGACGACCTGGATGGCGTCGGGGGCCTCGCCGCGCGTGCCCTGGACTTCCTGATGGTTCATGTGGCCGACGAGGAGGATCTGGTAGCCCCGCTTCGCGTAGCGGATCGCCTCCATGTGGACCTTGGTCACGAGCGGGCATGTGGCATCGACGGCGCGGAGGCGTCGATCGGCGGCCTCCTGGCGGACGGCGGGCGACACGCCGTGGGCGCTGAAGACGACGATGGAATCGTTCGGGACTTCCAGGACATCCTCGACGAAGATCACGCCGCGGCGCTTGAATCGCTCCACGACGTGCTTGTTGTGGACGATCTCGTGGAAAACGTAGATCGGCTCGCCTTCGCAGAGATCGAGGAGTTGATCGACGACGTCGATCGCCATGTGAACTCCGGCGCAGAAGCCGCGGGGATTGGAGAGGAGGATCTTCATGACGCGGTTGGTGCGTGAATCTCGTGTCGGCGGCGCGAGGCCATCGCGGACGGCGGCATGATAGCGGGCGGACGGTCTCGACTTGTGTCCCCGGATCGGCGATGATCGCGGCGCCGTGAATGCGTCCGTTTCCGCCAAGTCGAGCGGCCTCAGCATTGATGAGGCATCGGCGTCGCCCGCGATCTCTGTCGAGGAGGCGCGGCGGCGGGTGCGTGCGCTGACGGACTCGCACTACGAGAACTTTTCGGTGCTTTCGCGGCTCGTCCCAGCGGAGTTGCGAGATGATTTCGCGGCGGTGTACGCCTATTGCCGCTGCTCGGACGACCTGGCGGACGAGACCGGTCACGATGATGCGGCGCGTGCCCGCTCGCTGGAACTGCTGGCGGCGTGGCGTGGACAACTGGTGCGATGCGTCCGGTTCGCGCGCGGTGAATCGACGGATCGGCCCGGACATCCGGTGTTTGTCGCGCTGGCGGAGACGATGCGACGCCGGGAACTGTCGGAGGCGCCGTTTCATCACTTGCTGGACGCGTTCGAGCAGGACCAGCGTGTCACGGAGTATGAGACTTGGGAGCAGGTGATCGGCTACTGCACGCGGAGCGCCGATCCGGTGGGGCGGATCATCCTGATGCTCGACGGGCGTCGGCTGGATGATTCGAGGTGGGACGAGATGCGGCGGATGTCGGACGCGACATGCACGGCGTTGCAACTGACCAACTTCTGGCAGGATGTCCGCCGCGATCTGGTGGAACGCGGGCGCATTTACATCCCGCTGCGCGACGCGGGGCTGACCGGGGAGATGCTCCGAGATTGGATGCATCGGCCGGATGATCCCGGGGCTCGGGTGCCGTTCATCCGCGCGGTCAGGCCTCTGGTCGATCGAACGCGGGAACTCTTCGGGGCGGGCCGCCCACTGCCTCGGATGATGTCGAGCCCGCTGAGTCCGGTGGTGTGGCTGTTCGGCGCGGGGGGCGAATCGGTGCTGCGTTCGGTCGAGGGTATCGGCTGTGCCACGCTGTGGGCTCGGCCGAGATTGGCGAAAGGCCGTAAACTGTTGCTCGTCGCGCTGGCCGGCGCGATGCACGGCGTCGGGTGGTTCGGCAAGGGAGTACGGCAGGGATGACGGAGTCTTCGGACCAAGAGAGCGGTCGCATCACCCTCGCGTATGCGCGGTGCGCGGAGGTTGTGCGGTCGCGCGCCCGCAACTTTTACTATGGGTTGCGCCTGACCCCCGAGCCGAAGCGGTCGGCGATCTATTCGGTGTACGCGTGGATGCGGCGGGCGGACGACGAGGCGGACGCGGCGGCCGATCCCGCGACCAAGAGGGCGCGGCTGGCGCAGTTTCGGGAGGCCACCGAGTTGCTGGTCGCGGGGACTCGGGCTCGGAGGGAGGATGATTTTGTATGGATCGCGCTGGGGGAGACGCTGCGTCGATTCAGGATCGATCCGGCGCATCTGCGGTCGATGCTGGATGGGCTTGAGACAGACCTGGAGCATGAGGCCCATGCGGCGGCGGGCGCCGATGGCGTGCCGATCCTGATCTGTCGGACGCGCGATGAGCTGGAGCAATACTGCTACCGAGTTGCGTCGACGGTGGGGCTTGTGTGCGTGACGATCTGGGGGCTCAAGCCGGGCGCGGATGAGGCGATGGCTCGGCGGCTGGCGGTGCAGCGCGGGCTGGCGTTTCAACTGACGAACATCCTGCGCGACTTTGCGGAGGACTTTGATGAGGGTCGGGTGTACCTCGCGGAGGAGGAGTTCCGGGCCGCGGGGATCGCGCCGGGCGAACTCCGCGGCTGGTCGGCTCCGCGG